>NZ_JAUBVE010000036.1:0-60455 GCF_036705715.1 Microcoleus sp. AT3-D2
TTTTAAAAGTTTTTTTAGTTATTTAGTAATGCACAAATTTAGGTGTTTGTCAAATTAATTTAGATGCGTTTACCCTGACAATACTCCCTGGGTTTCCCTAGCAGAAATTGAAAGCCTAAGTCCCGAAACAGCTAAAGTTATTCAGAAGGTTTGCAAGCAGAAAAAACTCTCTTGTCCGCGTTTAGGAATTATCGACGACCAAAACCCTACTGCTTTTACTTACGGTTCATTTCCCAACAGCGCTCGCTTAGTCGTCAGTCAAGGTCTTTTCACCTATTTAGACGACGAAGAAATTGCCACTGTTTACGCCCACGAACTCGGTCACATCGTCCACTGGGACTTTGCAGTAATGACTTTAGCTTCAACTTTGGTGCAGATTACTTATTTAATTTACACAACAGCTCAAAGAATGGGCCGAAGTGGTGGCGACAAAGCTAAAGATGCGGCCGGTACTGTAGCTGGTGTTGCTTATTTGTTTTACATCGCAGGCACTTATTTATTGCTGTATTTGTCGCGGACGCGAGAATATTTTGCCGACCATTTTGCTGCCGAAACTACTGGCAACCCCAATGCTTTGTCTCGCGCTTTGGTAAAAATTGCTTACGGTATTTTGGAAGAAGGACAAAGGGCAACAGAACCCAGCCGCTTATTAGAAGGAACTCGCGCTTTAGGCATTTACGATGCCAAAGCTGCCACATCTACTGGCACTGCTTACAGGATTTCTTCGGAACCAGAAAAGATTGGGCGAGTGTTTTTGTGGGATATGTTTAATCCGTGGGGTTGGTGGATGGAACTGAACTCTACTCACCCGCTGACTGGTAAACGAGTTCGCGCTTTGAGCACTTATGCCGAACAATTAGGCTTGGATGTTGAGTTTGACATGGGCCGCATTGTCGGCGAAGGCAACGATTTGAGCAAGCGGAAATTGTACGGCAATTTTGTGTTCGATTTACTGCTGTACAGTGCAGAAACTCTGGGCTTAGCGGTGGGTTTTGCGATCGGCATTTCCCTGTATGCTGTAAACCCGATGATGATGGTTGCTTGTCCTTTAATCGGTTTGGGCGTGGGAATTTTGCTCAAGACTTTGGTAATGTTCCCCAATTACGAAGAAGCAGAACACTTAGATGTTTTAACCTTAATGTCTGACCCTCATGCAAGTCCTTTGCGGGGTCAACCGGCGCAACTACATGGCGAATTAATTGGTCGCGGCGATGCGGGTTATGCGTTTGGTTCTGATTTGAAATTGCAAGACAGAACGGGAATGATTTATCTGCGCTATGCTTCTCGTTTTGGGCCAATTGGTAATTTTCTGTTTGGCATGAAACGGGTTGAAAGTTTGATTGGGATGGATGTTAGGACTTTAGGTTGGTTCCGCCGGGGCGTTGCACCTTGGATGGATTTGATTCAGCTTGAAAGCGATAGCGGTACGGTGGTTAGTAGCTATCACCGCTTCTGGTCTTTTGTAATGAGTATCGGTGCCATCGTTATTGGTATTGCGGCGCTATTTGTTTCATTTCCAGCTTGAAAGTTGAACGGAATAAAGTCTTTACTATAGCAATCCTAAATCATTTGTGAATTTCTTACTCCCTCCCCTTCGTAAGGGGAGGGTTGGGGTGGGGTAAAAAATTTACGACTCCTGCAAGGATTGCTATATAAAGAGGTTCATAGTGAAGACTTTATTTGTCTTAAGTCAGTTAAAAACTAAAGCATTCGTGCCAACTTAAGCAATTGAGGGATTAACATCTTCCTGATTAGAATCCCTGAGAGTTAAACTAGGGGCTTAACTGATGACTGAGGATTATTAGGTGGTTTAGCTGATTTGAATTCCGGTGTGGAGGACAATTGCTTCAGATCGATGAATACCGAAAATTGGCTGGTATCCAACAACCCCGAATTAGGCTGTTTTTTATTCTGCCATTTTTGACCGATCGCACAAAGTTTGCACATGATTTTAGCTCTTTTTGAGGATATAATAGTCGTTCTGGAAATCATGGGCTAGTTGCTTGATTTCAACGCTGCTAAACCCAGCTTCACTCAACAGTTGCAGCGCTTTTTCTTGACCCCACATCGCTCCCAGTCCCATGCCACCATAGGCTAAAGAAACTGTCATACAGTGCATACAAGAAATTGTGTAGAGCAACGGCGCAATGGGATGCTCTAGATTACCGCCTACATCCGTTGTGGCGCGGATATCTTGCATTAAGTAAACACCATCGGGACGCAACGCTTTGTAGATGTTTTGCAGTACAATATCGGGTCTGGCTTGATCGTGAATTGCATCAAATGTGGTGATCCAATGGTAGCGATCGCACTCATCGAATGTGGCGGCATCCTTCACCTCAAACTGGATATTATTCAACTTCCGCAGTTGGGCTTCCGTGTTGGCATTGGCGATGGCTTCTCCCGAAAAATCGTAGCCTGTGAATCGGCTATTCGGAAAGGCGACCGCCAGCTTGTTGAGTGCTCGCCCGCTTCCACAGCCGACATCTAGCACCTCAATACCCCGCTGCAACGCTTCGGTAAGTCCGGGAATTAGTGGCAGAATATGGTCAAATAGAGCAGATACCACGGTTTGACCGCTATCTTCTGCCATCACGGCATGAAAACGTTTGAACTCTGAGTAGGGTACACCGCCGCCTTTGTAGAAACAATCAATAATCCGGTCTTCCACCGATGCCAACACCGGAATGAATTGAGCAAAAGGAGCAATGTTGTTAGAAGCCGCAGCCCGTGTCAGGAATGCTGCATTTTCTGTCGGCAAAGTGTAGGTTTTGTCGATCGAATTATAATCCACTAAGCGACCCGTTACCATTGCACCGAGCCATTCCCTCACGTAACGTTCGTTCAATCCGGCAGCATCGGCAATTTGTTGACTGGTAGAGGGTGGCAATTCTGCCATTGTGTCAAACAGTTCGGTGCGATGCCCGATCGAAATCATGACTGAGAGTGCGCCGCTGTTAAGAATGTCCAGCATCCGTTCGGCGAATGCTTCTGCTTTGGTTTGATCGAATGTTTGTGTCATCATAATTTAATGGTGGTGGTATTCAAAAGTCATCAGTCATCAGTCATTAGTCATTAGTCATTGGTGATTGGTTATTAGAACAAACAAATAACAAATAACCAACAGTCAACAGGCAACCGTCAACCGTCAACAGTCAACCGTCAACAATCATTCCGGTGTTACCGGAATAGATTTCACGCATCTGTTCTTGCACCCAAAATTCAAACAATTCGCGGAGCAAACGTTGACGCATTGCTAAATCAAACTGAGCCGGAATCAATGTTTCTAATCTAACAATCGCCAGCCATTCTTCTACAGGGATAGGATGCCAAAGCTGACCGGGCCGGCTTATCGCCAACAGATGCGCCAAATTGGGGTGGATTGTGCCGAGTTCCGCCGGGCCAAGAATCCCATTGACTTGAGCTTCTGGGCCTTGGGAATACTCGCGCGCCAGTTCGGCAAAGGATTGCTCTTTTTCTTGAATCCGAAAATACAGTTCTCGCGCAATTGCTGCCTCTTTAACCCGAATCAAAGAATAGATGGCTCGATCTAGCGATCGCTTGCTTTGCAGAAAATATGACTCTAGTTTGTGATGCCAAGTTTGGTATTTGAATTTCTCAATTTTGAGCAGCCGCGGAATGAAAACCGTCTCTAAAAATTCCAGACTCATCCCGTGCTTTTTTAGCCAAAGCTGCTGTGTGGTTTCGTCGATCAGTTGATTTTCTTCGTAGAACTGCTGGCTGGCATTCACGATTTCTTCAGCGGTGCAATCGATGGGGGCGATCGCTTCATCAATGATGCTCTCGCGGTATAATTGGGGCAGCATTTGGTAGCTGGCAAGTCGAGGAACTATCTCCTCCCCAGAGATGGTGCGATTGCGGATTTGTAATAAAACTGCGGTCATAGCTGTCTGGCTTCAATTAAAGCCATTTGAACGAACAATTGATAGGGTAAGGTGCACGGTGTGCACCCTACAGATAGAGTTTTTACATCCAGGACTTTCTAGTTGGGAATCGGAGTCAAAGTAACAGAGTAATTAGTGTTACCTGTGAATTGAGAGGCTTGAAGATAGTAGTTAGTTGCAGGAGCCAAGTTTTGGACAAATCCTTCGGAAATAGTGCCTCGCTTAACCACACTTCCAATTACCTCACCTGCATCGACGGCGCGATTGTTGTTTTTGTCTTGAATCAATCGGAGATCGGCATCAGCGCTGAGATTATTGAGACCAAAGTGATAAAATCCCTGGGTATTGACAGCGAGATGGATAGTATCGGTGGTGTCGGTGTTACCCACAGAACCTTGACGAGTTCTTGGTTTGTCGTTGGAAAAGACGGCACCGAAATCATCTTCTACGGCGAGGACTTTGCTGGGTGTTCCGATCGCGTCAGCCGATACTCTCAAATTGTAGGGAGTATCGTTGAACGCACGGTTCCGATTGACTTGCACCACGTAATTGCCTGCATCAACGTCAGCAAATGCTGAGGACAAGTTGATTACTTCATCCAAACGCAATCGATCGGAAATAGCAATTTGCTTATCGTTACCATCAACTAAGCCATTGCCATTGAAATCGCGAAATAGTTGAACATTCAGATCGTCGGTCATACCAACCAGCCCAAGGTTGATATTTTTATCGCTATCCAGACGGAAACTGTAGGTGTCTTTGCTGTTGAGATTACTGATAGTGCGGCGCGGAACTACTACGGCACTATTAGATGGCAAGGTACCAAGGTCAAATTCAGCCATTTTATTTCGCCTTAAATTGTAAAGGGATGAGTTAATTTGCTGGTTGTTTGATTAACTTGATATCAATCTAACGAGGCGATCGTTCCGAAAGCGTTCCGAAACCGTTCTCGAAGCGTTCCCAAAGCATCCAAGCCCGATCGTCCGCGCGAATTCAAGGTTTGAGAACTTCCGCACACCAAACGCGATCGAAGGGAATTCCAGCTTTACCGTGGGCTTCTTGAATCACCTCGGCATCGGGTGCATTCAGTTCACTAACCACGCGAGTTTTATCCAGCGACGCATAGGAACGCACCCATTCAATACCCCGTTCCTGATACCGCGGTAAAATTGATCGCTGGGCTTCGTTCCACTCTTCATCGGTAAAGCCATTCGGATAGCTTCCCTCCAACACCTTGAGAATTGGTTCGTTCCATACAGGTGGCACACCTTCAGGTTCAATAACTTGGGCTGTCCAAACCTTGCTAAACCCAACATCGGCTTGGCGATAAGCTTGTCGCACAGACTCTGCATCTGGTGCCTCAAAGGTGCAAATCATGCGATGGCGATCGGCTGATAGTAAAGAGTAGCGCCACTTGGCATTTCTTACCTCAAGACAATCCAAAACTCGCGTATCAGCTAACATTTCTGCGGTTATTGGTTTATCGGTCGTTGTTTCAACAATTACAATAGACATAATTACCTCACAAAATGTAAAATGCGATCGCTGTTAGATACCCGACTTTTTTAATCAGTCAAGGATCTGGG
The DNA here is from genome assembly GCF_036705715.1 of Microcoleus sp. AT3-D2. Classification (NCBI taxonomy): domain Bacteria; kingdom Bacillati; phylum Cyanobacteriota; class Cyanophyceae; order Oscillatoriales; family Microcoleaceae; genus Microcoleus; species Microcoleus sp. AT3-D2. The sequence goes on from NZ_JAUBVE010000036.1 coordinate 5,492, forward strand.
TATTCTATTTTAATTCAAGCACCTCGCGGATATAAGCTGGAGCAGGATGGCGTCCTGTAATCCCTTCGTGGTCGTAAAAGTTTTCGCTGACAAACTTCGGGTCTAGAATTGCCTGGGCTAAGTCCTTAGAGAACAGGATGCACTCTGTATGCAGCCCAGCCCCGTTGCAATAGTTGCCAGATAGATAAAAAGTGCTAGGTCGGGAAACATCGTACAACTCACCCTTGTCTTGTGGCGGGTTCCAGTTACCAATCTGCTTGAGTTGGATGTAGCGTTGCGCCTCTAGTGCTTCCGGTGTAAACTTGCAGTGTAAGAACGTCGCCCGCGCCACTTCGCCGTTAGTTTGGGACAGTATGTGGTCTCGAAACTCTTTGCTGCTCATATTTAGCGGGTTCACAGTAACGTAAAAATCTTCTTTGGGATTTTCTTCACTGGACTGTGGTTGATGTTTGTTAGCCGAATAGGTCATATGATAAGGCTTGAACATACCATCAAATTTGCCCCCATCTGGCCGTGGCACTCGATCCGAGTTCAAAGCATAGTTGTAATCATATATACGCACGTTGTAGGCGCAGATGAAATCCGATATGGGCGGAACCTGGCTGGGGTCATCGTTTGCATAAACTACGCAAGGTACATAGCGAAATTCTTTGGTTCTTTGCAGGAGTTTGTTTGAGGTGAAGGTTAGTGAGTCTGTAATGCGTTCTACCTGATAAGCTGGAGTGCAAAATACTACTTTATCGTAATAGCTAGACTCTCCATAATTGTAGTAGACATAGGCTCCTTGCCCGTGGCTGCATACTTTGATACCATCAATGCCTAACTGTACATTTACTTTACAGTCTTTGGTGAGCTTTTCTTTGAGAAATTCCAGCCAATTCTGACAGCCTTGGTTGAAAAACTTGCGTTCATTGTCTTTGCCTGGGCGATCGTCCGGCAAACCCAAACCCTCCTGAAGTACGTAGTAGTGCGACACCAACCACATCGGCATATCCAGTACCGGAGGTCGCCCCATCGGACTTTCTTCATAGGTAAAGAACATGGCGTTGATACGGGGCAGCAAAGCTAGCTCAACGAACTGCTTGTATTTGATATCTGTAAAATATTTATGGATAAACTGCTCAACAGTGATTTTAAATGCGGAGGGCTTGTTTTCGTTTTCTTTGTACCATTCCTTCAGGAAAATCACAAAATTCTCAAACCCCTGTTTGATTTTTTTTAGCGTTTCATCGTCTAGATTATGGCCGTAAATATCGCCATTATTATAAACTTTGAAGCCATAAGTTTCTTCTGGGGTTGCACCGTAATAGAAAAAGGATGCTTCATTCACCAGTGTCCCTACATACTGATCTTGGGGTAGCTCAATTTCTTCCCAAAGCTCCAGCATGGCTTTATAGGTGTTGATATTAAAGTCATTAACTCCCATGTCTACCCATGTATTGGGGCGACCAAGTGGTGAAAGATCGAGTTTTTGAGTTAGGGCGTTTCCCCCAACGCGATCGGCTTGTTCGTAAACAACAATCTCTATGTTTCCCTTACTATATTTGTGCAGGTAATAAGCAAGGGAAAGACCAGATACACCTGCACCAACGATCGCAATTTTCATACTGAACTTCTAGATGGATGATTTTTAATTTACCATTAAAAGTTCAATTTTTTCTAATTTCTGCCGAATATCCTGCACGGGATCGGCGGTGAGAAAAGTTTGTTTGATTTGTTCGGATTGCAATCGCGATCGTGTATGTTCAATGAGTTGCAAAGCTTGGCGATAAGCTGTCACTGCTTTCTCAGTTTGTCCGCATTGAGAGTGTAAATCTCCCATAGCTGTATAAGTTTTCCAGAGTTGGGGAGGATTGCCGAGTTCTTCGGCAAGCGCGATCGCTTTTTCTAAGCATTCCTGCGATCGTTCAATATTACCTTGAGCGAGGAAGGCTTGACCCATTAACCGCCACCCTTTGACGATATTTTTGCGGGTTTTTGTCGGTTCGGCTAGCTGTAGGCACTCCTGGGCTAACCTCAGCGCTGATTCTGCATCTCCCTGTATCAATCGCAATTCGCCCAAGCTGTGACAGCAGTGCTGCAAGTAGCGCCACTTCATCCATTCTTCGCCCCACTTCCCGGATTGTTGGGAATCGCGATAAACCATCAGTAACAAAGATTCGGCTGTAATTAAATCTTCTTTCAGCAGATAGCAATCCCCCAAATTTATCGCGGCATTGCGAATAATTTCTGGGTCGCCTATTTTCCAAGCAGACTGCAATCCATCTTGATTGTATGGGATAGCTGTTTCTATGTTGTAAAGTTCGCTGTACAGCCAACCTAAAGTATTGAGGATGCGACTTTTCCAAACTTTGTCACCGAGGCGATCGCTTAATTTTAATGCCGTTTCCAAGTCAGAAAACGATCCTTCATATTCACCCTTACCGCAGCGAGTAATTCCTCTTTCCCACAAGTTCATCATCCAGACAAGGAGGATATTGTCATCTCTGCCAATTGCGACTCCGCGATCGCCTAATTGGTGTGCGGGTTCGTATTCTCCTTTCCAGTTATAAACTAGACCCAGCATAAAAGTATTCAGACCTTCCTGAATTTTATCACCAGTCTCCTGACTCCAATTTATTCCTTGAGAAAAACAACCAAAAGATTCATCTAGCTTTGCCGTCACGCCATAAATGTAGCCCATGACAAATTGGCTGGCGGCTAGCATACTTTTGTAGTCGATTTCTAATGCCAAGTTATAAGCTTGTTGGGCATATTCGAGGGCTGGCTCGAAGTCATGGGCCCAGAACAAACCATACCCGATGTTGTAAAGCGCTTCTGCTTCCTTCTGTCTGTCACCTCGACGGCGACAGACTTCCAACATATTTTGATACGCAGCAATTGAAGGCTGGAATTCACTCAGGAGAAAATGAACTTGTCCCACTCCTGCATAAATCGAAATTAAAGTATTGTCATCTACAGAATTTCCCAGTTGTTCGCAAACCGTTAAGGCTCGCTTGTAATGAGATAGCGCTTCGGGATTAACATAAGCTTGCTGTGCTTTTTGTCCGGCTTTAACCAAATAATCCAGTGCTTTGTCCCAGATTTCTGCCTGCTCGTAATGATAGGCGAGAATCTCATAATATTCTGGCATATCGTTACCATAATGTTGCTCGTACCAATCAGCCACTCGTTGATGTAACGATCGCCGTTGGGAAAACAACATCAGGTTGTAAGATACTTCTTGAGTGATGATATGTTTGAAAATGTAAGCTAATTCTGGCTCTGGTGTCATCAGCGGTGTCAGATCGAAGACTGCCAGTTGTGTGAGATACTCTGTTAATTGTTTTTTATCTGCTTCGATGGGGTGAACTTCTTGCAATATTTGTAAGCCAAATGTGCGCCCGATCGCACTCGCTACTTTTAAGGTAAGCTGCATGGAAGGAGAAAGGCGATCAATGCGACTGGTAATCACCCCCTGAACCGTATTTGGCAAGTTCAAACTGTCTAAATCAGAGACTCCGGGTGGGAGGCTACACTTACCGTCTCGAATCACAATTAAACCGGCATCGCGCAGCGCATAAGCGATTTCTTCGCTGAAAAAAGGATTTCCCTGGGCTTTTTGAGCAATTAAATTGGTGACTGATGGCGGTAGGGTGTTTACTCCCAAACGCTGACACACGAGTTGCAATGTATCTGACTCATCTAGTACCTGCAATTTTAAATGCTGGGTGTGCGGAGATTGGAGTAATTGCAGGTAGTCATCGGGTGGTTTTTCTGTCAGAGGGCGCGTGGATATCGTTAATAGTAAGTGTTGAATTTGTTGGCTGACTTGCAATGCGAGTGTCCAAGAAGCAGAATCCAGCCAGTGTGCGTCCTCTAATACCAATAGTTTGGGCGATTTACGAGCAGCAATTTGTAAAACTTCAACTAAAAAATTGTGCGTTTTATCTGCCCGTTCTTTGCCGCAGAGAGATGCGGTCATCTCAGTTTCTGGGAAATCGAAAGGTAGCACGATATTAAGCAATGGTGCCAACTCTAAAATCTCCGGTTTTTCTGCCAAAATTCCTAAAACTTTTTGGTGGTGATTGCTTGAGTATTTTTGGTTAGCTGTTTCCTGTTCTCGATCGCTTGTTGGTTGTTGAATTTCTAGATGGTTTTTGTCTTCTAAGTCTAAATTGAACACCTGACTGAAGACTTTGCGCCAAACATAGTAAGGGGTAGATTTTTCAATTGCATCCGCATTTCCGAATAAAATCCCTAGTTCCTGCCCCCGCGCTGCTGCGATAAAATCTTCTACTAACCGAGATTTACCGATACCCGGTTCGCCGGAGATAATTAAAACTCCACTAATATTGTTTTCTAAAAAAGCTTGTAGTTGAAATGCCAGTTGCGATCGCTCTTTAGCGCGACCGACCATCTGACTCTGGTATTCTAAAGTTGTATGACTGGATTTAGCTGCGATCGACTGACCCGTGGGACGATAAATTTTAATTGGCTGGGCTTTGCCTTTAACTCGAATTGGTTCTAAAGATTCAAACTGCCAACTCTTTTGGGCTTCCCGATAAGTCATCTCATCGCATAAAATCTCGTTAGTTGCAGCTTGCATCAATCGTGCCGAGAGGTTCACCACATCTCCCAATACAGTATATTCCCGTCGGCATTCGTTACCCACAGTCCCGCAGTAAACTCGACCTGTGGTGACACCAATCTTGGAATCAAAACCCAGACTCCGCAATCTCACTTGTATCGCTTGTGCTGCCTGGACACCTCGTACAGCATCATTTTCATGAGAGATTGGCGGCAAACCAAAAGCTGCGATCGCTACCAAACCCTTATCATCCATCATCACTTTTCGCAGAGTCCCTTCATACTGAAACAAGACACTCTGGATAGTCTGGGTACAGGACTGAATCTGTTTTAAAGCTGCTGGAGTCAAGTCTTTTACTGGCGGTAGTCCGATAAACAATACCGTCACTCGTCGGAGTTCCGACAGCCACTGGCTTTGTCCGGCATCCAGTCGCGCTAGAATATCTGGGGATATATATCCCCGCAAAGCTTGTACCATTTCTGGCATTAAGATTGGGGAATTGGGATTGGAGAATTGGGATTGGAAAACTGGAAATTGGGAAGAGGAATTGTCCGGTTTTCCTGGTGTTACTAAATTCTCTTCCTCTACTCCGAAATCACTCCCAAATTGTGCTTCTGCCTCCTTTTTCAAATCATTCAATCTCACAACTCCCGACTCTAGGAGAGTCCCTTCGTAGTAATGTTGAATCAGCGTCCAACCTTCAGGAGAAATACAGGCTTCGCCAGATTTTGCTTGGACTTCAGCTAGCGCCATTTGACCCAGAGGTTGACCAGCGACTAAATATTCCCAAGATCCGTTTACCCCACCAACGTGCAGACTCATTAAATCTCCTGCAGCAACACCGATATGCAGGGTAAGACTAACGTCTCCAGCAACGTAATGGCTGAGTTTTTTGAGAATTGCCAAGCTACACTCAGCAGCGCGGTAAGTTGCTGTCACCAGTGACTCGTCCGTGGCGGGCCAAATCGCCAACATGGCATCTCCAGCAAACTGAATGATATCGCCACCGCGATCGGTAATCAGTTCAATCAGTTGTCCAAAATAGGCGTTCAGATGCTTGGTTAGTTCTTCTGCACCATCAGGCCCGCTTTGCGCTAGGCGTTCGGTGAGGGCTGTGAATCCAGAAATATCGGTAAACAAAACTGCCGCTTTTAAGTGTTCTTGCAGCGGTGTTGGTAAGATTTCTGAGTGGACTGCGATGCGTTGCAGTAGACTCTTGGGCGCATAGCTGGCCAAAATTTCTTGGAGTCCAAGCATATAGAGTGTTTTAACTGATGTTCTAGTTTTGAATTGCTTTTAGATGTACCCTTAATATCTATTTTCACCGTCTATGGTGATTGTAGCAGACCTGAATCTTACTAGAATCCATTACAGATAGTCCCGTACATTGTCCGAAACAATTGTGAGTGTATAGAAAAATTTGCTAGGCAAGATTTTGAGTTGAGTGACCTCAATAAAGATGCTGGCGGGCGATCGTAAATTTTGAAAATGTCCACAGTCAACAGTCCACAGTCAACAATCATTGGGGTGCAACCGGAATTGATATCACATCGCATCGATCGCCCGATCGACCTCGGTGCAAGCGCGGAAACTCAGCGCGGTGCGATCGATGCGATCGCGCAGCGATTCAAACCGCGCGATCGCCCCTTCTCGATCGCTCAAAGCTAAAGCACCCTCAATCAAAATCGCCCAAGCCAGAGCAATCTCGCTGGGATGATCGACCGTTTGAGCAGCTTCTAAAGCAGCTTCGGCGCGGGCTGTTGCCAAAACAGGTCGATCGCACTCTAAATCCACTTGAGCCGCCCCAATCAGCACATAAGACAGCATCCGTTTGGCATCTACCTGTTGCAAAGTCGCGATCGCGCGATCCAAAGCAGCATCGGCTCCAGTTTGCTGAAGCTGATAGTTTGCTAAAACTAAAAGTGCCTGGGCGATCGCACTTTCACTACCTTCGCCTTGGATTTTGGCTGCGACGATCGCCATTTCCTGACAATAAGGCAATGCCGCCGGATCGCCCGCTTCCAGTTCCGTCATCGCCAAATAGCTGAGGTTATAACACTCGCACCAGCGATCCTGCTGGGCCGCGGCCAATCGCCACGCCTGTTGCAACAGAGTGCGCGCTTGGGCATAGTTCCCGTGATGGCGGTGTACGGCACCCAGCCCTTGGGGAATTCCGATGTTTGTAGCGCCAACTCTCCCCGCCAGGGACTGTGCCTCCAGCAACAAAGCTTCTGCCCGCGTCATCCTCACAACTCGGCAGCAAATCACCGCCATAAAGCGCGATCGCTTGCTCCCATGCTGTTCTGGCACCGTTAACATCTGCGGCTCGTTCCGCTGCTTCTGCTGTGGCGAATGCCCGTTCAAACTCAGCCACATCCAGCACGAAAGGCGCATGGGGATTCCATTGCAGGGTTTTGGCATCGGTCAGGAGGTAGCGATCGGCATCGGGGAGTCCATGACGCAGGTGATGCAATTCCCGGCGCAAGTTGGTGCGAGCTTGGGTCTCCGTTGAATCTGCCCAGAATTGAAAGGCAAGCCGCTGACGGGTTTGTGGCATATCGCGATGCAGTACCAGGTAAGCAAACAAAGCTTGCGGGCGCTCTGTGGTGACACCGACAACGGGCTTGTCTGCACAGGAAAGGCAGAATCCGCCTAGTAGTTTGATATCTAAGGTGGAAAGCATATAGCTAGATATTATTTGTGATTTTAATCCATTCTCCGGTGTGTTAACTTCAGGAATGTCAGCAGGTGCGATCGCAAATTTAAAAGACATTACTATACTATGTTATCCGTGCGGCAATCTGTTTGAACTAGGCCCACTTTTGTCTTTTTAATATAAATGTAATATAGATGCGGTATGATCGCTTTCACTCCCAATCTCACTCAATGCAATTAACAAGGCCAACATGATCGCCAAAATTGCTACCCTCAGCCTCTTGTTTATAGTTTTGACTCTAGCATTCAGCAACACGCTCTTCAAAAATCATCTGTTAAAACCTTTCAAGGACAGCAATTTGTCCAACCAATTAACATCTGATTTGACAATCTTGACCGCCCAAACGGAAAACAGGGACAAAAATACCATGCAAAGTATTCTTGATGACAGCGCCAAAATAGAAAAACTAGCTAGCGATTTCCAATTTATAGAAGGCCCGATTTGGCATCCAGACGGCTTTTTGCTGTTCAGCGATATTCCCGCCAATATTATCTATAAATTCGCCTCAAATCAGCAAGTTGAGGTATTTCGCCGCCCTTCGGGAAAAGCCAACGGGAATACTTTAGACAAAGAAAATCGGTTACTTACTGCCGAACACGAAAATCGCCGCGTATCCCGCACAGAAAAGGACGGCAAAGTTATCACCTTGGCGGATAGATACGAGGGCAAGCGGCTCAACAGCCCGAACGATTTGGTGGTTAAATCCGACGGTAGTATTTATTTTACCGATCCGTCCTACGGCGTTAGTAAAGAGCAGGAAGAATTGGGTTTTTACGGTGTTTACAGGCTGGCACCCGACGGAAAATTAACTCTGCTGGTTAAGGATTTGGTGCTGCCCAATGGCATCGCCTTTTCACCAGACGAGCAAAAACTTTATGTCAACAATTCGGAAGCGGGATACATTGCCGTTTTCGATGTAAAACCAGACGGAACTGTTACCAAACATCGGCTTTTTGCGGAGTTAAAAGATGCCAGTCAAAGCGGAGTACCCGACGGTTTAAAAGTTGATGTAGAGGGGAATGTTTACAGCACCGGGCCGGGGGGAGTGTGGATTTTCTCGCCGGATGGTAAGCTTTTGGGCAAGATTTCTGTACCTGAGACGGCGACTAATTTGGCTTGGGGAGAAAGCGATCGCAAAACGCTTTATATTACGGGAAGTACAAGTCTTTATCGAATTCGCCTTAAAATTGCGGGCGTGCGGCCTGGAAAATAATCTAAAATAGGGCGCTGTTGAAAATAAAGCGGTTTGTCGTGAGCACTAAAGTCTTCACGACAAACACTTTTTATTTGGGGTAATTGACCGGGCATGATATAATCCTAGTTTTGAGAATCAGTCCTTCCCAATTCTTTAATCTAAAATCTAAAATCTCCAATGGTATTAATAGCTCCGTTGCACAAATTTCTGACTGCTACAGTCGATCGCAAATCTCGATCGCACACAATATTTTGGTTGACTCTCAGCCTGACATTTGCCACAGTTTATGCTATTTTAGGACTCAAGCAAGTCTTTAGCGCCGAGTATATGGTGCAAGACGATGCGAGGCAGCACGTTTTCTGGATGATGCGGTTTGTCGATCGACAATTATTCCCCAACGATTTCATTGCTAACTACTATCAATCTGTCGCCCCCGCAGGATACAGCACGCTCTACAAATTAGCAGCAACAATTGGCATTCACCCGCTATTTTTTCACAAAATATTGCCACTATTTCTCGGCTTAATCTCCACTTATTTCTGTTTTGGGCTTTGCCTAGAAATGCTGCCAGTGCCGCTAACTGGATTTATCGCATCTTTGCTGTTAAATCAGCATATGTGGATGACTGACGATTTGGCTTCCACAACGCCCAGAGCTTTTATCTACCCGATATTTCTCGGTTTTTTATATTATTTATCCCGGAATTCGTTGCTGCCGTGTTTGGGGGCGATCGCCCTGATCGGACTATTCTATCCTCCTTACGCCTTGGTTGCTGCTGGAATTTTAGTTTTGCGGCTGCTATGCTGGAAAAATGGCGGTTTGCGCTTGTCGGGCGATCGAACTAATTACCTATTTTGCAGTACAGGTTTGGGAGTAATCTTTTTAGTAATGCTGCCCTATGCCTTAGATAACTCTGAATTTGGCCCAACTTACACCGCAGCAGAAGCCAAGCAAATGCGCGAATTTGCAGCAGGCGGCAGAAATGCTTTTTTTCGTCCAAACCCGGTAGATTATTGGTTGACAGGGCGGGGCAGCGGGATGTTTCCCAAGTCGCTGTTTACGCCTGTAACTCACTGTGTCGGGCTGTTATTTCCGCTGCTGCTGTTTTTGCGATCGGCTTTTCCCTTAGCAAATCAGATTCAACGCCAAATCTGGCTTTTGCTTCAGCTATTTTTAGCATCCTCGGCGATGTTTTTTGCGGCTCACGCAACCATTTTTAAGCTATATCAACCCGGTCGCTATACAGCCTACAGCTTGCGATTTATTGTTGTTTTAATAACTGCGATCGCCCTCACTTTAATTATTGATGGAGTCGGTCATTGGGCATCAAAAACCGCAACAACATTTGATGTAAAAAATCTAGTAGCACTAATTACGACAGCGACAATCGCTATCGCCGTTGTTCTTTATCCATGCTTGGTAGAAAAATTCCCCACAGTCGGGTATGTAGAGGGTAAAATGCCGGGTTTGTACAATTTTTTTGAGCAACAACCTAAAGATATCTTGATTGCTTCGATCGCCACCGATACGGATCATTTGCCAACATTTAGCCAGCGTTCTGTTTTGGTGGCAAAGGAATATGCAGTGCCTTATCAGAAAGGCTACTACAGCAGATATCGGCAGCGACTTAACGATTTAATTCGCGCTCAATACACTCCAGATCGAGCTGTATTGCAAAGTTTCATTAATAGCTATGGAGTTGATTTTTGGATGCTCGATCGCAATGCTTTGACTCTTCAGTATATAAAGGATGATGGCTGGCTAAATCAATTTGATTCTACACCGGAGGCGAGCCTTTCTCTGGAACAAGGGAAAATTCCCGCCTTAGCTTCAGCAATGACAAGTTGTGCTGTTTTTCAGAATGAAATTGTAGTGGTGTTGGATGCGTCTTGTATTGTGAAATAGGCTGGGAATTAAGGCGAGGCAGAGCCAAAGCATCTGCGTTACCAGGAAGAGCATGGGAACTCAAAAAAAGTCAATTAGGGATGGGGAAGATATCAAACATGAATTAGAATATTTAGAAAATCCTAATTATTCTGTTAGTGCAAATGTTACTGTCTGTTGGGGGGGATGAAACAGGAAGCGATTCGGTTGTGTGGGGCTGGTTAAGCTGTTGTGCCTTTAAATAGGGTATAATAAAAAATGAGTTTAGTCAATCCATACAAAAATGCCAGCTAAAAACCATCTCAATCCCCAACAAATAGAGAAACTACAAAAAGCCTTAAGAGAGGAAGAAAAGGCAAATATTAGAGAAATAATTCTAATTTTATTATTGCTCAATGACGGCAAAACACAATCTAAAATTGCTAATTTTTTGGGTTGTTCAGTAAACAAAGTATCTTATTGGTGTATAAAGGGAGACCCCGACAATCTAGAAAGTCTAATAGATGAAAGGATGAAGGGAAATCACAAAAAAGCCACAGATAAATATATAGAGATATTATTAGAAAATATAGAAAAAGAGCCTCAAGAATTAGGATATGATTTTGGACGATGGACAGCGCAGAGATTAGCAACATACTTAGAGTAATCCACAGGAATAAAATTAAGTGGAGGACAAGTGCGGAGGATATAAAAAAAAAAGTATGTTTACATCTGGGCTAAGTATAGCCTAGAGTCGAAGAAAAATCTTGAAAAAAGAACAGCGTTTAAAATAAAGATAGCCAAATATTTAAAAGTAGAAAAAAAACGCCAGAAGGATTACAGGTATGGTTTTGGGACGAGAGTAGATTTAGTTTAAAAGCCACCAGAAGAAAGAACTGGTGTAAAAAAGACAGGCGAAAAAAGGTTCGATGAGACAGAAGAAAAGGCAGAGTTAATGTAATGAGAGGAGTGAGAAAATCCGATAAAAAAAGGTGGGCAGAGTTCCTCAAAAAAGGCAATTCATATAATTTTGGATCGAGTGCTAAAACTCTTTTATGAAGAGCTAATCAATGAATGGGTATCAGCAGGAAATAAAGCCTCAGAATTTCCTGAAAAAAGAGCGAAAATAGTGATTATTCTGGATAATGCTAGTTTTCACAAGAAAGAAGAATACCTGAAAATAATTGAAACAGAAATGCCTAACCTTCATTTAGAAGTCCTCCCCGAATATAGCCCCGACTATAACTTAATTGAATTAGTATGGCATTCGGCAAAAGAATATATTGCCAATCGACTTTTTACATCTATTGAAGAGCTAGAGTATTTATTGCACCGCCTCTTAAATGAAGGGCAATTAATAATTAAATGGGGTCGCAAAATCAAAAAGAAGGGTAATGCTTGTAAGCTGTTGTGCATCTAAATCGTATTTTTTGTGCGGGCGAGACGCCCAACCCCTACTCCCCACAAGAACTTTATCAAATTTTAGTTCACAGTTTAAATGTGCAACAGGTTATCACAGTTTAAATGTGCAACAGCTTAATCGAATTAAATTAATTATGCGACAAGGATATGGCTTCTCAAACTTTGATAATTTTCGAGAACGCGTATTAGCTTGCTTTTCTAATTAGATAAAAATATCACCGCAAGTTCAGGAGAGCCGAATTAATGAGTAAAACTCAAACTTTTAGTTAACTCGTTGGTAATCCGAAGACTTCAGAGCATGAGCCAAAAATCGTTCTGTGTAGTACAAAGCCAGTTGATTGCTCGGCCCATTAAAAACTGCATCAAAGGCGTGTTCAGCCCAAGGGATTTCGAGCAAAATAGCCCGTGAAGCGAAGCTATCCCGTAGGGAATCGCCCGTGGCTCGCAATCGTTGGTAGAGCGATCGACCAAACTTAGGCTGAACGATATGGTCGCGACCTGCATAAACCAGTAAAGAAGGGGGAAGATTCGGTTTAATATAATTGATGGGAGAAGCCCGACGGTAAAGCTCGTTGAGTTCGTCTGGCGTTCCTCCCAAAAAGGCACGCAAGACGGCTCGAACATTTATGGCATCAGGAAAAGGTGGGTCATTGTATCCCCGAATCAGGTCATTTGGCCCGTAATAGTTCACCACTGCTCGAACTGGAAGCACACTAGAATTATAAGCAGTTAGCATTGCTAAATGGGCACCTGCAGACCTTCCCATCAGAGCAATTCGATCGAGATCGATTTCCCAATCAGCAGCATGAGTTTTGATATAGGAAAGAGCGGCTTGTACGTCGTCAAGCTGAGCAGGAAATCGATATTTGGGAGCGTGGCGGTAATCAATTGCAACCACACAATAGCCTTGGGCGGCCATATAGCGGCTGAATTCCTCATTGGAATCGGCATTGCCTCTCTGCCAAGCTCCCCCGTAGAGTGTGATAATCGCCGGATATTTGCCAATTTGCATCGGCCGATAAAGGTTTAGTTGCAGTGAAACTCCGTCAGGGTTGGCAAATACAATAGCCCGATCGATCCTAACGTCTCTAATCGGAATTCCTCGGAACGCATCTGCGAGGATAAACGGTTGAGGGCGTAGCTGGGCGCGATCGGCTTGAGGAAGGGCTGCTAAATAGTTTTCCCCTAGAACAGCTTGCATTTGGGTAGCTATGGCTGCATTGGCTGCTGGGAACTGAATCAGGGGAAGCAGGCTCAGGATTAGGGCAAACAGGTTACAAATCAGTAAAATAATGTAGACTTTGCCTTGATGCCGTCTGAGCAGGTTCAGCAGAAGGGCGATCGTATTGATACCGACCAACCAAGGACTGATTTCTGGTGCTCCCACTGCCAAAGGGTACAGGAACATCGTGGGTGCTGGTACGATGACCCAGAGACTGAGAAATAGCGCGATCGCACTCAGGAACCAAGAAATAAATGGCGAGACTAAGAACGCTGCTAATAAAGGTAACTTTTTGCGGTTCTTCTTGTGGAGCATCGGATTTTCGCAGCCTAATTTTTAATCAGTTTAAATTAATCTGGCGGTTTTTATTGGTAAGTCGATCGCCTCTGGCATTTTACCAAACCAGCAGCTTCATTGACTCCGACATCCTGCGGCGATCGAAAATGCTTTGCATCGTTGTATTTTCATCTTTGACGTTGTTCGCTGTTTGTGGGAATCTTAAGCTGAGGTTGTCTGGCTAAACTAGGTGTATGGGCTGTTACTCATCAAAAGTTTGGCTATTATTCCGATTTTGGTAGTTAGACAGAGACAGCACTTAGGCACGGGTGTGGAGAAATCGGGTTTTTTTACAGATTATTAAAATTTAGGGAAACCTCAAATCGGAACGCAATTAAATTGTAGAGCAAGTGTATTTCTCAGGTAAAATCGAGTCTAATCCTTTAATTGCTGAGGAATAGTCTCATGCCCATTCCCAAACTCACTAAAGCAACGATCGAGCTTCACACCTCTGCCCAATCCCTCAAGCGGGGTGAAGCTTACTATTTAGCGGGCAATGTTACTAGGGCAGTCCGGCGTGGCAAGATGGTGCAAGCAGTCGTGGAGGGTTCCCAAGTAGAACCCTACCGTGTTACCCTGCCCTTTGATGATGCCGGATTAGCATCTACATTATTCTGCACTTGTGCTTACGAGAACGGTGGGTGGTGTAAACACATTGTGGCGACGTTGTTATTGTGTCTGCGGCAACCAGAAATAATTGAGCAGGGCCAGACATTGGAACAATTGCTCGATCGTCTCAACGATGTACAAACCCAGCAATTAATACAGCATTTAGTAAAAAAAGAACCATCACTCATTGATGCGATCGAACGATACATTAACTTAAGTGCTATTCCTGCACCTTCAAACCAACCTACCAAAGCACCCCGCCACACCTCCATCGATCCTGCTCCTTTTCGACACCAAGTACGACGAATTTTGCGAGAGGCTGTGAGGTATTTGGAGGATGGGGACGAAGAAGACCCGATTACAGAAGAACTTTTAGATGTAATTCAGCGAGCCCAGGAATTCAGCACACAGGGGGATGGGAACAACGCTTTAGTAATTTTAGAAGCCATCACCACAGCCTGCGTTGAAGATTGGAATGATGTAGAAGAGTTTGGCGCTGACAATTCTGAGATAGCTAACGGTTTGAATGAAGCTTGGACAGAAGCCATTTTGACGGCTCAACTAACTGCTGAAGAAGAGATCGATCTCCAGGTGATGTTAGAAGCTTGGCAAGATGAATGGGATTGTGATTTCAGCATGAGTTTGGAAGCTTTACGCCAAGGTTGGGACGACCCCCTACTCCAACAGGTACTTGAAGGAAACATTACTGGGTCAGGAGTTTGGGCTGGTGACGCACCAGACTGTGCTCATGACTTAACTTTGATTCGCTTGCAAATCCTCGATCGCCAGGAACGCGATCGAGAATACTTATACTTAGCCCAAGCAGAAGGTTGTACTCAACAATACTTGACGATGTTAACTCGTTTGGGGAGAGTAGAAGAAGCAGTGGAAGCTGCTGCTACCCAGATGCAATCAGCGGAAGATGCTTTTGCTCTCGTTCAAACTTTAAAACAACAGGGAGCCTTAGAACAAGCTCTGAAAATTTGTCAAGCTGGGTTAAATTTGTCAGGTCATTGCCATTACCAACTGGCAACATCAATGAGTGAGTTGGCTGTTGAGTTGGGCGAAGACGAAGTTGCGTTAAATGCTAGAATCCAAATATTTAAAATTCAACCGTCTTTTAGCGATTATAGTTTAGTGAAGGAGTTAGCAAGAGATAGTTGGTCAACTTTGAAAGCAGATTTGTTAGCAACTCTGAAAACTAATGAAAGTTGGAAGTTTACTGACGCGAAGGTTTATATTTTTCTGGATGAGGGAATGATTGAAGATGCGATCGCCCTTGCTGATGGCTTGAGTTATTACCACTCAGCACTGATTCACCGAGTAATGGGGGCTGCTATCAGCCACAGCCCCGATTGGGTAATCACTAATGCTTGTGGGCGTGCTGCATCGATTATGGATCAGGGGAAATCAAACGAGTACAATCTGGCGATTAAGTGGTTGGAAAAAGCCCGCGCTGCCTATTTACACACTGGGCAAAATCTTCAGTGGTCTGCTTATCGTTCTCAACTGATGCAAGTACACAGCCGGAAGCGGAAGTTGATGGAAATGCTCAAAAGTCCCGATTTAGATTGAGCCTTAAGTTTACCGTAAGCCCAAGTTAAAGCGACCCAATAAAATCAAATAAACCTTACTTAATTTTTGCTTTCACGGCCCTAGATTCCACTGTGAATCCTGGAATATCTTGCAGTTCTGTTTCGCTCAAACTGTACTGTTCACAAACCAAACTCAAACGAGTTCCGGTACTTTTAACAGCGTTGACAGAGTGAGTCAAATCTCCTTGAAAATAGATCAGCGAGTTGGCTTGCGGCTTAATCTGCCCGACTTGCTGTTTGTTGCGCCGCAGTATCAATTCTCCCCCTTGCAAGTTCGGCGGTACTTGCACGTACAAAACGCTGACGGCTGCGGGAGGTTCAACAGTTTTGCAATACGATCGCAAAGATCGATCGATATGCGGATCGACGCGGGAACCTTCACCCAGCAACAAAGGGTTGAGGTAAAAAGCATTGCATTCAGGCTGTAATGCTTGGTCTAGATAGGGTTTGAACAAAGGGAACCGCCGTTCTACTTCGGCGATTTCCGAACGTTGAAACACCACGGAAAACCCTTTTGTGCCAATGAAATCGCGGTTGAGGTTGTTGATTGCTAGATAAGGGGAGGCTAGAATTGCTCCTCGCAAGTCGTTGAGGTAGTCGATCGAGAAAGCGTTAGGATGTTGGCTATAGTATTTCAAGGTACTCAAAAATCATCAAAGTTTAAGGAAACAGCAGATAGAAATGTAGCAATCGCTCAGACTGGGGATTGCTTCGTTTCTCGCGGAGGACATAATAATCTTGATTTCAGTCCGCGTACTTAAGTCAAAGGTTTTTCTTAACTGCGGGCGATCGCCCGGAAGTCTCGCAACCAATTAGCAACTGCCAAATATTACTATACAGGCGATCGTTGTGGTGATTCGATTATATTTGGCAATTCGATTATACATGATGCCGCTGGGCAGTCGATCGCCCATTTATTTTAACTTGTGCAATTGCAGAGGCGAGTCTAATTTCCGCGATCGCATCCGGCCTCTGTTTTATCACCGATTTCTTGAGTTTGCTAGCTGGAAAACTGATGGGTGTGCTGTGTAGGAAACGTCTTGCTAAAAAAAGCAATCCGTGGATTAGGTCAAACTGCTGGGAGGGCGATCGACAATATCTAAGTGGCGATCGAACGTTAATAAAGTTTACAAATAGAGGGTGGTCTAAAAAATACCAGCAGTCACAACAGTTACTAAGTAATTATTTCAGATTAAATTAATATTTCACGGGTGGAGAACAGCAAAAGTGCCAGCTATAATTAACCAGAGTAAGTAAAAAAACAACAACTCGCTGAAACGATAGGCCAACAACATTGTACGAAAAAATGGTTGGATAACCAGCCATTAAAGAGATAGTGGATGATTTTTACCGCGATGTTTTGGCTGACGAGATACAGCACTTTGCTTAACGATTAGGTAAAAGAGTAGAGTGCAATGTTATTTTGCTCATTGCTGTTAATGTACCTCTTAGTCAGGCAAAGTGCTGTATCACGGTGTAATTAGAGCAAATCGCCAACAATACTCTGGAGTAAAGTATGAATCCCCATCAAATTTCAGAAACCTTAGATCCATACATTCAGTTATTAGCACAAACCTCCACAGCCCGCAATGCACTACTCACTCACTCAATTTATCAGCAAGTCAATGACTTGAAATCTCTACAAGTGTTTATGAAATCTCATGTTTTTGCTGTCTGGGATTTTATGACACTTCTCAAAACGCTGCAACGTCGATTGACTTGTATCGAATTACCTTGGGTTCCTCCAATAGATATCCATTCGGCGCGATTAGTTAATGAAATAGTTTTGGCAGAAGAAACAGATGAAATTTCTCCAGGTTATTACTCAAGTCACTTTCATCTCTACCTAGATGCGATGGAAGAAGTTGGTGCAGATAGCAAACCAATTCGGAGTTTTATTGCTGCAATTCAACAAGGTTTTTCTGCTAATGAAGCTTTGGCAAATCTGCCTATCCCCGAAGCCACTAAAACTTTTGTAATGACCACATTAAAAGCAGCAAGCGGATTGAATCACGAAGTTGCCGCCGTTTTTCTATTAGGTAGAGAGGATGTGATTCCCAAGATGTTTCAACAAATCCTTACCCAACTAGAAGATGCTCAAGGTATTCCCTGCAATTCGTTTCGTCTTTACCTGGAACGACACACCCATCTTGATGAAGAGCAACACGCACCAATGGGACAGAAACTATTAAGAAACATTTGTGAAAATGACTCTATAAAATGGATGCAAGCTGTAAATGCTGCTAACAATGCTCTGCAAGCACGCTATTGTTTGTGGGATGGCACCACTCAGTCGATTCAACAATAATTGAATCGGAAATGAGCGCGTTCGCCCTTCCTTTTAATTGATTGAAAGAGCGATCGCATTTAACCTCATCTAGCAATCCCAGGCAATCTTACAGCACTTTGCTTAACGATTAGCTACAATAGTAGAGGTGGCAAGAAGGACAAAAAATGAAACCCTACTCCTAGATATGTGCAAATATTTAGGAAATTGGTATTAGTCACGCAAAGTGCTGTAGTGAGCCATTTCTTCGATCATACAGATATGGAAAAGCAGCGCCGCCATCAAACTGCTTTTATCTCTTATGCCCTCGGCGGCACCAAGCAATACTCAGGTCGTTCAATGGAGAAAGCACACGCAGGTTTGAATTTACAGCCCGAACACTTTGATGCGATTGTGAAGCATTTGACCGATGCCATAATTGCCCACGGCGCGTCCCAAGAGGATCTCGATGCAGCGCTAGCTAAGATCGCGACTTTGAAAGAGGCTGTTTTGTACAAGTAAGCTCTAGTGAATGCAACAGGGTTTTTGCAGCCTCTAGAATAATGATAAAAGTGGAGATTTCGTAATTGTGCAGCGAAAGCTCCACTTCGTTTTTTCCCGGATCTAATGAACCCCGAAGAGGTGAAGGAAGAGAAGAAAAAACTTCACAATTGAGGCGAAGATGGCTAGATTTATTTAACCGCTACTCGTAGCATTTGTGGGAAGCAATCGCGCTCGATATTAGAGGGCATTTAAGTTATTTTCTACTTGGTTTATGGATACCTGTTTCATTTTTTATAGTAGCTTATTCGGCTAGCCACGGTATGGCTGAAGTATATTTCACCGCATTTGTTAATTTACTTGGAATGCTGAGAAGTTATATTCATCCTTTAGCTAGATGACGGCAGTTAACTGCGGATTGCACGATCGGTTTACCAATTGCCAATTACCAATTACCAAATCGTATATGCCGCAATACTTCGGAAAACTCCAAACTACTGAACAGCCTTGGTCAACAATCGGCTCGGTAGAATCCATAAATAAAACCGATTCCCTACGGGATAGCTGCGCTTCACGCACAATTCACTTCAATTGCGGCGAAACTTCCCTAAACATCAGCATCCTCGCACCGAATTTAATCCGAGTGCGAATGTCGCCCACAGGTGAATTCAAAAGCCGATCGCACTCAATAACTCTCGCTGACGAAGAGTGGGAAATTACACCATTTGAAGTGCGAGAAACAGACGAAAAAATAGAAATTGAAACATCACAAATAACGATTTCAGTCAAGCGCGATCGCACTGCCATCGAATGCTTTGACAAATCGGGAAAACCCTTTGCTAGCGACTGCGATCCGAGTATGGGATGGCGCACCGGCGCCACCGCAGGCTGGAAACGCATCGAAGCAGACGAACACTTCTACGGTTTCGGGGAACGCACCGGCTTTCTCGACAAACTCTCCGAAGTCAAGACAAACTGGACAACCGACTCCCTCGACTACAATTCCCTCACCGATGAAATGTACCAGGCGATCGCATTTTACATAGCCCTGAATCCCGATCGCGCTTACGGCATCTTTTTCAACACTACATTTTGGAGTCAATTCGACATCGGCGCCCAACAACCGGGGGTTTTGCGGATGGAAACCAGAGGCCCGGAACTCGACTACTACATCATTTACGGCCCGGAACCCGCCCAAATTATCGCCACCTACACGCAGTTAACCGGCCGGATGCCGCTTCCGCCAAAATGGGCGCTGGGATACCACCAATGCCGCTGGAGCTACGAATCCGAGGACGTTGTGCGGGAGTTAGCGCAGGAATTTCGCGATCGGGCGATTCCCTGCGATGTCATCCACCTCGACATCGACTATATGCGCGGCTACCGCGTTTTTACCTGGAGCCCGAAGCGTTTCCCCGATCCGGCTAAACTGATCGCAGACTTGAAAGCAGCCGGTTTCAAAGTTGTCACCATTGTCGATCCCGGTGTCAAGTACGAACCGGAAGCAGATTATGAAATATTCGATCGGGGTGTGGAGAATGACTATTTCGTCCGCACCGCAGAGGGAAAGCTATTCCACGGTTACGTTTGGCCGGACAAAGCGGTGTTTCCCGACTTCCTGCGGCCGGAGGTGCGCCAGTGGTGGGGCGAATTGCACAAAACTCTGACAGATATTGGGATTGCGGGGATTTGGAACGACATGAACGAACCTGCGATCGCAGAACGGCCTTTTGGTGACGGCGGCGAACACATCAGCTTTCCCCTGGATGCACCGCAAGGCCCGGAATCCGATCGCGCTACCCACACGGAAACCCACAATTTGTATGGGTTGATGATGGCGAAAGCTTGTGCACAGGGGTTGCAAAAATTGCGATCGGGCGATCGATCTTTTGTGCTGACGCGATCGGGTTTTGCGGGCGTTCAGCGTTACTCGTCGGTGTGGATGGGCGACAATCAATCGCAGTGGGAACACTTAGAAATGTCGCTACCAATGCTTTGCAATATGGGGCTTTCCGGCGTGGCGTTTGTCGGTTGCGACATCGGCGGTTTTGCGGGGAATGCAACGGCTGAATTGTTCGCGCGGTGGATGCAGGTGGGGATGCTGTATCCCTTGATGCGCGGTCATTCGGCGATGAGTACGGCGCAGCACGAACCGTGGGTTTTTGGCGATCGTACTGAGAAGATTTGCCGCGAATACATCAATTTGCGCTATCAGTTGTTGCCTTATATTTACACGTTGTTTTGGGAAGCAGCGACGGCGGGAACGCCGATTTTGCGACCGCTACTATATCACTTTCCGCGCGATCGGGCAACTTATCACCTTTACGATCAAGTATTACTCGGCCTGTCGCTGATGGCTGCACCTGTTTACCGCCCGGGAGTTGAGCATCGCGCCGTGTATTTGCCGGAGGGGACTTGGTACGATTGGTGGACGGGCGAATGCTATCACGGTCCCACGCACATTTTAGCCCATGCACCTTTGGAGAGAATGCCGCTTTACGTGCGGGGTGGGGGCATAATTGCGTTAGCGAAGCCCTCGAAGAGGATCGCACCTGTGAGGCAATTTGTCAGCGAAGAACCGCTTGAGTCATTAAAAATGCGAATTTGGCCCGGAAGCGGTGAATGGACGCTTTATGAGGACGATGGACACAGTTTTGAACACCAAAAAGGTGTCTGGGCAACGACTAATTACAAGGTGTATTTGGAAGGGGAAAAAATCCTCGTTGAAATTGCCGCGCGGGAGGGTCAATTTTTGATATCAGAACGCGAAGTTATTGTGGAAGTTGTTGGCGTTGGCGAACAACGATTTACAGATGATGGTACGGTGCGGCGTTTGACATTTGGATAGTTTGGCATAAAGCGGTTTATGCTATGGTGGGATTGATTCTGGGCGATCGCTCGATCTGGTAGAGTTTGAGATGGAAAGGGCGATCGTATCCTGAAAATCTGTTCAGCCTGTGATTCCGGTGTGGTGCGATCGAATTCATCAGCAATGGGCAGGTAGTTTGAATGGGTAGGTGCGCTCTCCAAGAGTGTGCTTTCTGCAGGGTGCACCTAGATACAGAGATTAATATCATCAGCTTTTTCAGCTTGATGGTGAAAAATGTTCGTTATGTTACAGATTTGGCGGTGGTGGGTTACGGCAGGGCAAATTAATTATTTGTTTTGACGATATCCGTTATTGCCCGTGCCTAACCACCCCAGTTAGATGAGATTTTATGAGCACCACATTTACGGGAAAACCCTATCACCTAGCTAATGTGTTGCTTGTGGCTGCCCAAAAGACCAGAAAGTTAATGATTGGGAGAGAAATAGAATGTCTACAACAATTGAAGAAGTTAAGAAGCAGTTATCTAGTCAAAGTGAGCAAGAAAGACTTGCTGCTTTATCAGAGACTCTCAATTATGGTCAACAAGGTTTAGAACTATTGATTGAACAGTCTATCAAAGATCCATCAGACAGAGTTAAACAATTTGCCTACAGAGTTTTTCGTGGTGATAATTCTTGGTTGATGGAAAATACACCAGAAAACTTAATTACTTGCCCAACAGATATTATTACTTGTCTAGCAATAAGTCCAGATAATACTATTTTAGTAGGAGGGAGTTGGAAAAAGATTTGGGTATGGAATTTGCAAACGGGGGAAATAATTCGTAGTATAGAATGTAGTATTGAAGGACATTCGCACTGGGTTTTGTCTGTGGCTATTAGTCCTAATGGAAATAAATTAGTTAGCGGAGGTGCAGATAAAAATATTAAGGTATGGAATTTAAAAAGTGGGAAGCTTATTCATACATTAATTGATCTAAGTTGGTATTCTAATTGGATTACTGCTGTTGCTATCACTCCTGATGGAAAAACCATTGTGAGCGGTAGCACCACCAAAACCATCAAAACCTGGGACTTAAATACGGGGAATTTAAAGGACACTCTACAAGATCCAAAGGAACTATCTTCCGTTTTGAGCTTATGTATTAGCCATGATGGAAAAGTGATCGCTTGTGGAAGCACTAATAATAAAATCACCTTATGGAATTTAGATAGCGGTCAACTCATACGCAGTATTGAAGGACATTCAGCTTGGATTCAATCTTTAAATATTACTTCAGACGACACTACATTAATTAGTGGAAGTCGTGATGGGGTTATGAAATTTTGGCAATCCAAAACTGAAGAAGTCTCTTCAAATCAATCAGGTTCAGTTTTGGGTAAAGGTTTAGTAGATGTAGCAGCTACTATAGCGGGATTTTCATTAGGAGGGCCTATAGCTGTAGGGGGTTGGCTTTTAGGTAGAATTATTGTTGCCGCAGGAGACAATAAAGATGTTCCTGTACTACCTCTTCAAACTCTTCAAAATTTAGAATGTACCAAGACTTACCCAAATAATCAATCAATTAATTCTCTAGCTTGTCATGTCAACCAAAATATACTTGTAGTAGGTTTTTCCAAAAACATTAAAGTCTTTGACTTACAAAATAATAGAATTATCTACACTGAACCCGAACAGCCTGGTTTTATTAGCTCTGTAGCAATTAATTATGACGGAAAAACTCTTGCTGTTGCAGGTAAAGATTGGGTAACATTATTGGATACAAAAACAGGAAAACCACTCCATGCTATTAAAGGATGTTCTTATCCAAAACTAAGCAATATTGTTATTTCTGAAATTTTCCAAGCACTCTTTTGTGGTCAAGCCCAGCATTTTACTGTTAAAGGTTTAGACCAGAATAATAGAGAGATGAGCCTTAACAATACAGATGTTAAATGGGAAACTACCGGAGGGAAAATCGAACAAGGTTTATTTACAGCAGGTCAACGGGAAGGAAGATTTCAAGTTAAAGCAAAGATAGGCATTTTTGAGGCTTCTGTCACAATTATTATTATTCAGCCTCCTAGACTCACAGAAATTTCTGTTAATCCCACTAGCATTACTTTAGAGTTTGGTAAAACGCAACAATTTACAGCACAAGTTTTAGATCAACGCAGAAATCCCATGCCACAAACTGTATTATGGGAAGTAAGCGGAGGCGGAACGATAGACCAAAATGGCAATTTTGTAGCTGGAAGCGATCGAGGTAAATTTGAAATCATCGCTTCAGTCAGTTCAATTCGTCGAGTTATCCCAATTACGATTATTGAACCTCCGAAGCTAACAGAACTAATTATTATATCGTCAACATCTCAATTAGAGTTTGGGCAGAGTTTTCAGTTTCAAGTTAAAGGAGTAGATCAGTATGGTGACAGCATACAAACTGGGAGAATTACTTGGTCAACAAGTAGCGGCGGTGGAATAATTGACCAAACTGGCTATTTTATAGCTGTCAACAAGCAAGGAAACTTTGAAGTTATCGCTTCAGTTAGTTCAATTCGTCGAGTTATCCCAATTACGATTATTGAACCTCCGAGGCTAGCAGAACTAATTATTACATCCTCAATACCTCAATTAGAGTTTGACCAGAGCTTTCAGTTTGAAGTTAAGGGAGTAGATCAGTATGGTAACAACATACAAACTGGAAAAGTTACTTGGTTGGCAATTAGTGGAAATATTGATAAGCGGGGTATATTTTATGCGGGCGATCGAGAAGACACTGTTATTATTAAAGCAAGTGTAGGGACAATTAACACTTGCACAGAAGTTAAAGTTTACGAACCTTCTCGGTTAACATTTATAGAGATTTTACCTTCATCTGTTACTTTAGAGCCAGGACAAAGCCAAAGATTTAATCTGGTTGCCTTAAATCAACGAGGTGAAGAAATATCTGTCAGCGATATAGAATGGAATGCCACAGAGGGCTTAATCGATCGACATGGCAATTTTTGCAGTGGAGAACAGCAAAAAGGTGATTGTCAAGTAACCGTCAATGTAGGACATTTAAGCGCCAACGCTGAAGTTACTATTACTCCTGTTCTGAGAGGGCTAAAAATATCTCCTGAACAGGTAGAACTTAAACCAGAAGAAGAATTTACTTTTACTGTAACTGGAGTAGATCAGGTTGGCGATCCTTTAGAAATAACGAATGTTAGATGGATCACTACAAGTGGTGGATTAATTACCGATAAAGGAGCTTTTAAAGGCAATTCTAAAAAGCGCGAAGTTACTGTTGCCGCAAAATTAGGAAAACTTAGCGATACAGCTAAAGTTATCCTCCTGCCTGTTTTAAGACGTTTAGAAGTTCAACCTGGTTTTGTTTATCTTAAATCAAGCGAAGATCAAACATTTGTTGTTAAAGGATTCGATCAATTCGGCTCTCCAATCGCGCCCAGTGAGGTTTATTGGGAAACAACAGGAGGGAAAATTGCTCAAGATGGTACATTAACTTTTACTCAGAATGAGCAAGGTTATTTTCAAGTAACTGCAACATCTCAATTAGCTCCCAAGTATACACAAGAGATAAGAAAAATATTTTTATATACGGGAATTTCTAGCAGAATAATATCTTACTTGATTTCTTATCAAACGCTGCTCCAAGAAATATTTGCTTTAGATTCAGGTTCAACAGATACTGATAAAAATTTAGATAATTCAATAGTTTATGAGACACAAGAATTAGATATAAGTACAGAGGAATTCGAGGCAATTCAAGAGCCGGATACGATAGTAGAAGCTGACGAACAACTAGATATAGAGGTAGATCAAACAACAGATATTGATACAATTGTAGAACCAAATGTATTAGATTTTTATACGGCTTTAGAAGGGTGGTTTTGGAAAAAGCTGCAAAAGCTAGTAGCTAAGGTTTTTCTGTCTATCAGCCGCTTTTGCTTGAGTGAAGCAAGTGCAGGCTTAAGCGCTTCTGCTGATGTCTTTGTTTTGGCTGTTGAATACAATCCCTATAAATATTTTAAATGTTTTAATATCATTAATGCTTATGCTGAATCTGTTACTTCTTTGGCTATTACACCAGATGGACAGAGACTTATTAGTAGTAGTTTTGGGGACGATCCTATTATAAAAATCTGGTATTTAAACACGGGAGAGTTACTAAGTAAGCTAGAAGATAATACACACTTTGTTAAGTGTGTTGCTATTAATCCAGACAGGCCAACACTTGTTAGTACAGGTTGGGATAGCACCATTGGTGCAGTTATAGATAACGACATTAGTGGGGATTTGAATAGCCTTATAGATAGCGGTATTAAATTTGTTAAGTATGTTGCTATTAATCCAGACGGGCAAAAACTTGTTAGTACAGGTTGGGATAGCACTATTGGTGTAGTTATATATGATGATATTAGTTTGGATTCGGATAGCTACGACTTTGATGATAATGGTTGGGATGGGAAAATGCGATACTCTGACTATGATGATATTGGCATTAATGGAGATTTGAATGACTTTATAGATAGCAGCATTAACATTTGGGATTTAAAGACTAATGAGTCCCGACACTCTTTATATTGTTCAAATACACTTGATTTAAACACAGGCAAATTGCAAACGATTATAAGATGGAGTATAGGATGGGTTTCCGCTTTAGCTATTACACCAGATGGTAAAACACTCGTCAGTAGCAATTATGAAACGATAAAAATCTGGGATTTAACGGCGAAGAAATATCCAGATGTTCGGCTAACTTTAAAGAGTTCTGCTGAAACAATCAAGGATTTTACACTTACACCAGATGGTCAAAGAATTGTATCGGCTGGTTGTAGAATAATAAATGACGATTATGATTTGTTTGATAACGATTATGATTATGATTATGAGTCGTTTATTGAGATATGGGACTTAAATACTGGAGAACAACTTCACTCTATAAAAGAGTATTCTACAAGCGATAGTTGCGTTTATTGCCTTGCCATTACGCCAGATGGAAAACAAATTATCAGTGGTCATGGTGATGGAACTATTCGTATATGGGGAATACCAGAGTTGAGTCTGTAAGAATAGATCGTGAAAAGCACCTTTGTTATAATATACCGTCCGGGGATGAGTAGACCCGACACCTACCCACAAACTATGCAACCCATCCAAATTACCACCTTCCAAGCTTTGTGGCGCAGCCTCGGCCTGATAATCAAAGCCGCACCAATTGAACTCCGCAATTTAATAATACTCAACATCATCAGCGGTGCTGCCCCATCTGCCGTGCTTTTTTTAGATAAATTAATCATTGATGAAGTATCTCGGTTGCTGTCGCAAACCCAAACAGCACAGCCCTTTGCTTTGATGCTTTCCCGGCCAATCTTGCTGTGGAGTATTGGTGGAGTCTTAAGTCTCAAGTTAGTCGGTGATGCCCTAGACACAATGAACTCTTTTGTCGCGACATCTTTGCGCGATCGCGTTCAAGGCTTTGTCGAAGGAAAAGTCCTCGAAAAAGTAGCCAATTTCGACGATATTGCCCTCTTTGAAAACCCCGAACTATTAAATATAGTAGAACTAGCCAAAACCGGAGTATCCAAAATACAGCAACTAGCCTTTACCATCAGCATGACCATCACGGGAATTTTTATATTTATTCCATCGATAGGTCTTGCTGCTGCGATAGCTTGGTGGGTGCCAGTGCTGATGTTAATCTCATCATCTCCCTCGATTTATACCCAAAGAAAATATAGCAGAATCATCTGGAGAGTTCAAAGAAAGCAAGCTAAAATCAGCCGCGAGATGAACTTATCCGCTAGAGTCTTGACGGACGAAGAATATGCTAAAGAATTGCGTTTGTTTGGCTTGCAGGAACTTTGGCTCAAACGCTGGCAGGATCAGTTTTTGCAATTTTTTAGCGAGATGCAGCAAATCCGAAAAAAAGGAGCTTTTGTTGTACTTTTCTGGTCGATGTTTAGTAGAATAGGAGTGGCTTTGCCATTTATTTATGTAGTAATGGGAGCTTTGGGGGGCCGCTATACTTTGGGCGATTTAGCACTCTATTCTGGTTTGATTGTCCAAGTAAAGCAAAGTTTGCATATGCTGATTAGCACTTCTACTAATTTGTACGATATCTCTCTCAGCGTTAGTCCGATTTTTCAACTTTTGGAACTCAAACCAGAATTGCAGTCTCCGCTTGTGGATGTGGCATCTCGCCTGCCTAGTGTACCAGAAGACGGGCAAGATTCCCGCCCCACAAAAGATAAAATTGGCATTGAGATTAAGCATCTATCTTTTTGCTATCCCGGTAGCAATAAAAGCACGGTTGAAGATATCAACTTAACTATTCAACCGGGGGAAATGCTAGTGCTTGTTGGTGAAAATGGCGCGGGTAAAACAACCCTTGGCAAACTCCTCGGCCGCCTGTACGACCCGACAAGTGGTACGATCGACTGGAACGGCAAAGATTTGCGATCGTACTCTCTAGCATACGTGCGATCGCGCATCGCCGTAGTCATGCAAGATTACGCCCGTTTCCCCTCCACAGTCCGAGAAAACGTCGGTTTCGGCGACTTGCTTTCCCTGTCAGATGACACCGCAATTAATGAAGCTATTTCCGAAGCAGGAATTAGCGCCAAAGTCAATAGTCTTTCCGCAGGTTTAGAGACACCGTTGGGAAAACAATTAGAAGACGGCATAGACTTATCCGGGGGACAGTGGCAAAGAATTGCGATCGCCCGCGCCTTAATGCGGCTTTCTACAGCCGAAGTGCTAATTTTTGACGAACCAACCGCCGCCCTCGACCCCAAGACAGAACACGAAATTTACAGCATCTTCCGCCAAATAGCCGCCGGGAAAACAACAATAGTCATCAGTCACAGATTGGGATTAGCAAAAATTGCCGATCGCATCGCCGTGATGGAAAACGGTAAAATAGCAGAAATAGGAACTCACGACGAATTGATAGCATCAAACGGAATTTACTGCTCAATGTTCACCCGTCAAGCTAGCAGCTATATTTAGTCATTAGTCATTAGTCAGCAGTCATTAGTCAGCAGTCAACAGTCAACAGTCAACAGTCAACAGTCAACTGTTGACTATCTGCCCGTCAACGTATCCGCATAAGGATCGGGCAAAGCTTGCTGCACTTCCAAAAGCGGCAAAGGATCTCCAGTCAACGGTTGACTAATCAAATTTTTTTTTACCCCATCCCCCCGGCGATCGCGCTCTTGCAGCTTCAGCAATTCCTCTTGATAAACAGCAACAATTCGCCCTAAACTCAGCACCAAATCATCCCAATTATCATCTCCCACCAACTTCTCAGAAATTCCCTCAAATAACTCTCCCGCTTGCCTTTTTTGGACATAAGCTTTCAACAGCTTTCCCGACTTTTGCAAAACGGCCTGATAAATATCCCCATCAGACCACCACAGCCCCTGTTGACTCAGCAGCCAAGTCAAAATATACTCGCGAGCGTGTTGCTCCTTCACCCAGGCCGCGAGATACTGCAAATCTTCCATAATTACAACAGTCTCCTAAGTTGTCCTTAAAATGTCCGCTTGTTTGTATCTACCGTTACCGCGATCGACATAATACCTGCCTTATCATCACCTGCCCGCGTCATTAATATCCCTTAAATCTTAAAAAAACCCTACTGATTTACCAAACAGCAATTCTGAGAATATAAAAATAAACCTGAACCTCCTAGGTCTATTGTCCAATACTTTTAGTCCACCGGAAAGCGCTACACCCCGCCTCGCTTTCCTCTCTCGCAAATCTATCCTCAAGCGGGAACAACCAGCGGGTTATTAGCATGACAAAGCAAAATTTTGGTTTAATCGGTCTAGCAGTGATGGGCGAGAACCTCGCGCTCAACGTCGAAAGCAGAGGCTTCTCCGTGGCTGTATACAACCGCACAGCAGCTAAAACCGACGAATTCATGGCCAAACGCGCCCCCGGCAAGAACATTGTAGCCGCCAAGACTCTGACAGAATTCGTCGATGTCCTAGAAACCCCGCGCAGAATCTTAGTCATGGTGCAAGCTGGGAAACCCGTAGATGCAGTCATCGACCAGCTCAAACCCATGCTGTCACCGGGCGACATGATTATTGACGGCGGCAACTCGCTCTACGACGACACCGAACGCCGCACCAAAGATTTAGAATCGATGGGACTGGGATTTGTTGGCATGGGCATCAGCGGCGGTGAAGAAGGCGCGCTCAACGGTGCTAGCATGATGCCCGGTGGCACCCGCACTGCTTACGGCCTACTAGAGCCAATTCTCGTCAAAATTGCGGCTCAAGTAGATGACGGCCCCTGCGTTACTTTCATCGGCCCCGGTGGTGCCGGCCACTACGTGAAGATGGTTCACAACGGCATTGAGTACGGGGATATGCAGCTCATTGCTGAAGCCTACGATTTGCTCAAAAACGTTGGTGGATTGGACGGCAAGCAGTTGCAGGAAGTTTTTGCCGAATGGAACACCACAGACGAACTCAACTCGTTTTTGATTGAAATTACGGCTAACATTTTCAAGTATATTGACCCGGAAACTAAGCAACCCTTAGTTGAGGTAATTATGGACGCAGCCGGTCAAAAAGGCACCGGCCGCTGGACTGTAATGAGTGCTTTAGAATTGGGCGTGAGCATTCCCACAATTATCGCTGCTGTGAATGCGAGAATCATGTCTTCTTACAAAGACGAGCGCGTCAACGCTGCCCAAGAACTGACGGGGCCTAGCGCCAAGTACGAAGGCGATACTAAAGAGTTTGTGAACAAAGTCCGGGATGCGCTTTACTGCTCGAAGATTTGCTCCTACGCGCAAGGTATGGCGCTGTTGAGCGCGGCCTCGAAGTCGTACAACTATGACTTGAGTTTGAGCGAAATTTCCCGAATTTGGAAGGGTGGCTGTATCATTCGGGCTGGATTTTTGGACAAGATTAAAACAGCTTTCAATGACGATCCCGATCTGCCAAATTTGCTGTTAGCGCCGGAGTTCAAACAGAGCATTCTCGATCGCCAATCAGCTTGGCGGGATGTTTTGGCTACTGCTAGCACACTGGGGATTGCAGTACCAGCATTTAGCGCATCGCTGGACTATTTCGACAGCTACCGGCGCGCTAGATTGCCACAAAACCTCACGCAAGCTCAGCGTGATTATTTTGGGGCTCACACCTACGAACGCATCGACAAACCGCGCGGCGAATACTTCCACTCAGAGTGGACGCAAGTTGCTGAAGAGTCGCTGCAAACCGGTACTACCGACTAATTAATTTTTGTAGGGTGCGTTTCGGCGCACCTTACAGATAGACAATGAGATTACTGCCAACAGATCTTATTCCTGAACCCACACGGATACTGAACCGCCTTGACAGCGAAACTCGCCCCAACCCCACTCGTTAGTAGAAACAGGTTCCTTAATATGCCCTGTTAAATCCACAAAATTAGCATGAGGTTTACTAACTTCCATCCACTTGGAACCCTCCGGGCCGTCACTCATAATTACTGCCATTGCCTGTGGATTTTTCCCATTGCCCAATCTCGTCCAGCCAATGGTATTCCAATGATCGAAATAGTCATATTGAGGGCCGTAAGCGAAGTGTTTGCGAGCATGGAGAAATTTGTCAATTAGCGATCGATGAGAGGGCATAACAATCTTATACCGATTGCCATCACGCCCCCAATCTTCATATTCTGCACCGTAATAATCGCCGTAGAAAACGCAGGGATAACCTTCTCTTCGCAATAGAATAATCGCATAAGCAAGAGGTTTAAACCAGGGTTCTACAACAGATTCAAGTGCTTGCAGCGGTTGGGAGTCGTGGTTTTCGACAAACGTTACTGCATGAGCCGGTTGCTGCTGCATCATTGTACCGTCTAAGATGCGCCGCATATCGTAGTTACCGCCCTGTTGGCTGGCGTAATGAAAGTTGTAATGCAGCGGCACATCAAAAACTGACATTTTGCCCTTAACTGAACCGACATACCAGTGCAGGATATCGATATTGGGTGCCCAATACTCACCGACAACAAACAAATCTTTGCCGACATATCGCTCCATTTCATCCAACCATTGCGGAAAAAACCAAGACGATATGTGTTTGATTGCATCTAAACGAAAACCGTCGGCACCTGTTGTGTCGAGATACCACTTACCCCAGCGTGTAATTTCATCTCGTACCCATCGATCCTGGAAATCCAGATCGCACCCCATTAAATAGGCAAAATTGCCATTTTCTAGGGCAACATAGTCATCAAAAATTCTCCCTTCTACCAAATAGACTGTATCGCGATCGTCTGAATTGTATTCGTTGTAGTCTACTGCGTCAAAATGCCACCAGTGCCATTCAAATTGGGAATATTTACCTTTGCGTCCGGGAAAGTTAAAATTGGTGTAGCTTTTGATTTCTTGCAACCCACCTTTGGGATTTAGCCGATTGTTTTGAGGATAAGGAGTTGCCTTAAATATCTCTGCTGCATCTGCACCAATTTTGTGGTTGATAACTACATCGGCATAGACTTGGATCTGAGATTTGTGCAGGGCTGCGATCGCATCCAAATATTGCTGCTTAGTACCATATTTGGTGCGAATTGAACCTTGTTGGTTGAATTCTCCCAAATCAAATAAGTCGTAAACCCCATATCCAACGTCGCTTTTCCCGCCAATTCCTTTGTAAGCTGGGGGCAGCCACAGTGCGGTAAAACCCGCATCAGCCAATTCTTTCGCTTGATTTTTCACCTCATCCCACAGGGTTCCTTGAGCGGAAGTGTACCAGTGGAAATATTGCATCATCGTGCCGTTAATATCTGCCATTTTGCACCCTTGCCTTGAGATGATACTGACAATTTAAGGCGATCTTAGGCTACAGCATTGCCCATTGTCACGGTATCCGCATTAATTTTTTCTAAAACTCCGGTTTGGGTGTGATTAAAGTTTTGTTACAGTTCTCAACTATAAAATCTTTTGACTTTAGCCTGACTTTTTGAACCATACTTGAACTTGAGTGCAGACAAAAAGCCCAAGTCCAAGGTCGGGAATATAAAAGAATTAGTAAGTAAGATCACAATGTGCTTGTGATCTTACTTGCGGTCTTAGTAGATAACTATACTGAGCAAATCTGCTACCATCATAACTACTCCTTTTAAAAAAATGTAATTTTATGAAATCTTTTATTGTAAGAGCCGCTGCCGTTGTGGGTGTGATTGCGACATCGGTATTGGATACATTGAAAGAAGAAGAGGAAAAAAAGCGTTTATTAGAAAGTGGTATTCGGGAAGTGGATGAAATGACGGGAAAAGAGTTTGAAAAATTTCTAGATGTCCATTTTAGAAATTTGGGTTATAGTGTTACTTTAACTCAAGATAGTCAAGATTATGGGGCGGATTTAATTTTATACAAGGATGGCTCAAAAACTGTGGTTCAAGCGAAAAGAAGCAAAAATCCAGTGGGGATTAAAGCAGTTCAAGAAGTAGCAGGAGCCGTCAGACATTACAAAGGAAATAAAGGAAGAGTCATCACCAACAACCGATTTACAGAAAACGCTTACAATCTTGCTAAATCTAACGACATAGAGTTATGGGATAGAAAAAGACTCATCGAATTCATCCTGACAGCTAAGAAGTGTAAATAATTGCTCGACCAAAGTAAGTTATATATAAAAGATGCACTGCTTTCCCAGTATCTTTAATCTCACTGATCAATCATGCTACAAATTTCTAATACAGTCTTCCTGGACGATCGCGAAATCGAGATTAGTGCGATTCGCTCTCAAGGCGCGGGGGGGCAAAATGTAAATAAGGTGGCGAGTGCGATTCACTTGCGCTTTGATATCCCAGCTTCCTCATTGCCCGATCGCTACAAGGAGCGTTTGCTGCAAATCAACGACCAGCGCATCACCTCCGAAGGTGTGATTGTCATCAAAGCGCAGGAACACCGCAGCCAGGAACAAAACCGGGAGGAGGCTTTGAGACGGCTGCAAGAACTGATTAAAAGTGCGATCGTCATACCGAAAAGGCGCAAACCCAGCAAAGCGACTCGTAGTTCCCAGCGCAAGCGTCTTGACAGCAAAACCAAGCGAGGGCAGATTAAAGCTCTGAGAGGGAAAGTCACGGAGTGATTGATAATCTCAATTCCTCTTGAAATTAGGATATCATTGTAGATGATGATTGTTAGTTTTAGGAAACGGCAATGACAACTACTGCACCTAACGAGCCGACGCTAGCCGATGTTATTGAAAAGCTAGACAA
The DNA here is from genome assembly GCF_036705715.1 of Microcoleus sp. AT3-D2. Classification (NCBI taxonomy): domain Bacteria; kingdom Bacillati; phylum Cyanobacteriota; class Cyanophyceae; order Oscillatoriales; family Microcoleaceae; genus Microcoleus; species Microcoleus sp. AT3-D2. The sequence goes on from NZ_JAUBVE010000036.1 coordinate 38,836, forward strand.
GCTATCGGCTGAAGTTGAAAAAACTAATGACAAAACCGACAGATTCAATGACAAATTCGATAACTACCAGAAAGCTACCCAATGGGTTGTGCAACTTGCTTTCACTTTGATTGCAAGCGCCACTATCACGGTGATTATCACTTCTGTTCTCCGTAAGTAATACCAAATCCTACTTTAATATCCTCTTTATAACTTGTTTGTTAGATGCCCGACTTCTTCAATAAGTCGGGCATCTAATCTGCTTTTTTAGGTTTGTCTAATTAGAACTAATCAACAAAAGTTGTCAGTCGGGATTTGGTGGGCCTAAGTCGTCCGGTAAATCGTTAAGCGTTTTTCCCAAAGCTTTGCAAAGAGCTTTCATTTGAGCAATGGTCAGTTCGGGTTCGTCTAGTCCTCGTTCCCAGTTACTGATTGCTTGTTGACTTAGGGTTTTTGCGCCGGTTTTGTCGGGAATTTGTTTTGCTAAAGCTGCTTGCGATAAACCAACAGCCTCCCGCAAGATTTGCAGTGCCGGTATATCTTTGGACTCTTGAGTTTGTTTCTTTCGGGGCATATCATGGGAAATTTACAAGCAAACTTGTTGACAGCCGGGAGGTTTACAAGTATCCTTGTTAAAGATAGAGACAACAGAAAGGCGGCTGCTTTAGCCGGACGGTGGAAACGCTTTGGTTTAGCAAGCTGCCCTCTTTGTAGTTTCTACCCATTATGCCTGCATAGCCAAGCCTATTTTCCGAGCTTGGGTGCATGATTCAAACCCGTTTCCCTAGACTTTTCCGAACCCCTGCGGGTTAGTTGTCGTTCGATGAGGGCTCACGACTTGGTAAGTCATCGGGAATTTTGGTTACGTCTAATCCTAAAAGCTCAAACATAGTTTTTAGAGAAACCTGGTACAGGTTAGCCATAGCAAGTATGTTTTCAGCATTAGGTAGAGCCTTGCCTAATTCCCAGTCAGCTTGTCTTCGCTCGGAAATTCCAATTTTTTCTTTGACTTGAGGGCGTGTTAGTCCAGCTTGTTCTCTGAGTAGTCTCAAAGGAGACTTCTCCTTTTCTTGTAAATCTTCTTCTATCATAGGACGAAATATTCATGATGCAAACGTCTTGACAAAGGCTTGAATAAGACGTAAACTTCATGTTGGTAGGCAAAACAAAGGCCGCTCAACGAGCCTCCAAGGTCAAAATGCAGGTTTGAAGAACCGCCTTATTTGTTGTGTCTATCAATTATGCCTGCATACCCAAGCGTATTTTCGGGGGTTGGGCACAGACCTCAAGCCCCTTTTTTCTCAACGCCGAGGAGGTGATGCCATGTAAAAGGTCGATCGACCTGACAGCCTGACTCAAAATTGTATCAAATGTCAACACCATGATTTAGCTGTGCTTGTTAGTTGTCCTTCGATGAGGGCTCACGACTTGGTAAGTCATCGGGAATTTTGGTTACATCTAATCCTAAAAGCTCAAACATAGTTTTTAGAGAAACCTGGTACAGGTTAGCCAGTGCAGCTACGTTTTCAACAGTTGGCATGGACTTTCCTGATTCCCAGTCAGCTTGCATCCGCTCAGAAACGCCGATATGTTGTTTGACTTGAGGGCGGGTTAGGCCAGCTTGTTCTCTGAGAAGCCTTAATGGAGACTTCTCCTTTTCTTGCGAATTTTCTGCCCCAATACATGAAGCTTGTTTCACCAGTTCTAGGTTCTTGACCTCCGCCGAAAGATGAAGTACACTTAATGCTTGTAGGTCATCGGGAATTTTGGCTACGTCTAATCCCATACATCTAGCAAGTGTTTTTAGAGGTACGCCTAGCTCGCGCGCCAGAGCAATGACGCGATCGAAGCGAGGAATGGATTCTCCTCGTTCCCAATCGCCAATAATGCGAATTCCTACCCCCATTCGACGACTAAGTTCAGGTTGGGTCAAATTTGCACTTTCTCTAAGGTTTTTCAAGGTTATGGTTTCTTGATCTTTAGCTTCCATCAATTATAGCAGTTAGTTGCTAGCAAAATAGTGCTTGACAAAATTTGAATCTGGCACTAAACTGCTAGTAGATAGGCAAAACAAAGGCAACCGGGCGAGCCTCCAAGGTCAAAATGCAGGTTTGAAGAACCGCCTTACTTGTAGTGTCTATCAATTGTGCTTGCATACCCAAGCGTATTTTCGGGGGTTGGGCGCATACCTCAAGCCCCTTTTTTCTCAACGCCGAGGAGGTGATGCTATGTAAAAGGTTGATCGACCTCACAGGACAACACAACTCAAAATTGTATCAAAGATCCAGACCAAAACTTCTCCTTTGCGATCGCACAACTTCCGTGCTATCGTGCCATTTCTCGAACCATTCCCGATCATGCCCACATCCATTGACAACTTCTACCTAGGCGATGTCGCCTCCAACTTTCACTTTGCAGGCCCGCTGCTAGACTTTGAAGAAGAAATCCAGAATCAATCTCCCTTTCACGATTTAGACTACCTGACAGGCGAAATTAAAAGGGGATTTCTCGACTACGTGCGTCAAGGAATCATGCTGGACGCGATCCGAAAACTGCGATTGTACAAAGACAAGTTCAAAACTTTTAAAAGTTACTGCGAACAAGCATTAGGCAGGCAGTATTTTTACTGCACGCAGATTATCAAATCTGCGAGTATTTGCCTGCGCTTAATTAAAGCAGGATTTGAGATTTTGCCTAGCTGCGTTGCTCAAGTTGTTCCTTTGTTCAAACACGCAATCACCGACCAATACGGCGACAGTCCTTTACAGGAAAAGTGGCAAGAAGTTGTTGATGTCATACCCAAAGAAAGGATTACGGCAGTAACTATTGCCGAAACTGTTGACAACAATCCCAACCTCCGGCTCAAGCAAATTCGGATAAAAACCGACACTTACGCCCTTTTAACGAAAAAAGCAGCCGCAGCCGGGCTGTCAATTTCGGAATTTTTGGCAAGGTTGGTTGACGAATACAATCCCAGAAATTTAGAGCAGCCAGCGGAACATACTCCCGAACAAGAGGAGATTTTAGACCAATTAGACGCGGAGTTTAAGAAGCCGGCAAGGGGACAGGCTTCAACTTCGGCCCCAGGAAAAGTTAAGTCTAAAGGTTTTGGAGTCAAAATTGAGCCTAAAGGTGGTAAAACGGAAGTGAAGGCGAAAACTTCGGAAAGGGAAGTTAAGGCGAAAACTTCGGAAGGTGAAGTTAAGTTAAAAAATCGGCAAACTGAAATCAAAGCCGAGAAACAGTCGAATTCATTTAATGAGAAAAATCATGAAGTCATCTGCCCAAAATCCTATCATGCGTCAACTGAAATTAATGGAGGCTCAACTGAACGAAATTCAGTGCCACCTTATTAAAGCCACTGTGTTGAATTGGTGGCAAATAGTTTTGCCTGACGGACAGAAAATTGCGATCGAGCACGCGGGCGGCGGACACTGGATTTTTCGGGCTAACGGGCTGGAGAAATCTCATCCAGAAGTGCGGCTAGCGGTGTTAAGGGCGATCGCCGAAGGCTGTCGCAGGTAAGTTACGGTTAAGGACACGGCGCGGTGCCGTGTCCCTACTGGGCGAGGGGATTTGAGATGATTTGGGGATGCTGGGGGCGATCGACATTGCTTAAGGTTGCGATCGGAATTTCCCAACTGTGGGGCAAAGTTTAAGGTTCCGGCGTTGTGGGCCCAGGGCTGGTGTCAACGATGTTTTATGGAGTTTGGGGAGCAATGCCTTAGCAGAGCCTATCATACATCTAAGCCAAGCAGCATTAGGCTAGCCCTCAATTCGTGACATCTTCTTCCCAGACTATACTCAAAAAACATCTCCAATAATCAACTTGAAATCCTTGTAGCGAGGTAGCTGAATCTTAATTTCCACAGATGTCTAATACTCTGCCTTACTCGATTTGATGAAGCAATTGCTCAATTGTCTCCACTAACGTTTCAGGCTTAACAGGCTTGGGAAGATGCCTTTGAAATCCGGCTGCTAGTGCTTGCTGTTGATTTGTCTCACCTGCATACGCTGTCAGGGCGATCGCGGGAATCTGTCCTCCCTGCTCTGTGGATAGTTGTCTGACTTGACGAATCAGCATATAGCCATCAATTTGTGGCATTCCAATATCAGCAATCAAAACATCTGGCTTAGATTCATTGAGTTGTTGTAGCGCCTCTGTTGCTGAAGATACAGAGATCACGGTGGCTCCCGCTTGCTCCAAAATACATTGAACTAACTCTAAATTGTCTATTTCGTCATCGACGGCCAGGATACATAATCTAGCCAAGGGTGAAGTGTGAGCTTTGATTGATAGATTGTCCTTCTGCTCAATGTTTACCTCATTGCTTCTGGCTAATAAGGGAAGTGTGACAGTAAATGTTGCTCCCTGTCCTTCTCCAAAACTTTCGGCTTTGACAGTTCCACCATGTAGCTCAACGACGTGACGCACGATCGCTAATCCCAGCCCTAACCCACCAAATGTTCTCGTAATACTGCTATCGGCTTGTCGAAATGTGTCAAAGACATAGGGAATAAATTCTGGATTAATCCCTTTCCCTGTATCCCTGACTTGAATTTGAGCATAGGAATCAATCGTTTTTAACTCAATTTCAACTCTACCTCCAGTTGGGGTGAACTTAATGGAATTGGTGAGCAAATTCCAGACAACCTGTTGCAATCGGGTAGCATCTCCTAACACATCGCTTACATTGGGTTCTACCTGAATTTGAATTTGAATGTTCTTCGCTTCGGCGGCTAAACGAACTGTTTCGATCGCAGCTTTAAGAGTTGTTTTTAAATTAATAGGAGTAGAGTTCAAACTCAGCTTGCCTTGCAGAATGCGAGAAATATCCAGCAAGTCCTCAATCAGTTGAACTTGCAACTGGGTATTGCGTTCAATCGTTTCAAGAGCTACCGCCGTCTTGTCAGAATCCAGGGTTCCCCTTCGCAGCAGCCGAGTCCAACCCAGAATCGGATTCAACGGAGTTCGCAATTCGTGTGACAAGACAGCTAAGAACTCATCTTTAATTCGGTTAGCCGCTTCTGCTTGTGCCCGTGCTTGCGATTCTGACTCGTAGAGTCGTGCTCGGTCGATCGACTGCGCCGATTGCTGTGCCAGTGCCAAAACAAAAGCCTGATCGCTCTCGGAAAGTCGGGGAACGGTCGAAAAACCGAGCGATAGCCCACCAACGGCTTGTCCTTCAATCAACAATGGCACTGAAATCCAGGCTTCTGAACCAACCTTGGCATAAGCTTGGGCTAAATCAGGATAACGGGCAATTCGGTTTTCGATAGTTTCTAGCCAAACAGGTTGCCCAGTTCGCACGGCTTCTGCGAGAGGATAGGGTGCATGAATCGAAAAACTGCGCTGAAATTCTCCTACGTGCTCAAAGCCGATCAATTGAATAATCTCCAGTTCGCTTGTATCCTGGTTTAATACGGTAACCAAACCAGAACTCGCTCCCAGTGCGGACATTCCCTGTTCAATAATGACCTGAGCCACTTGAGCCGAGGTTAGTGATTCAGACACAGCCGTCATCACTGCCAGCAGTCGAGCCGTGCGGTTAGCAGCGAGTTCGGCGGCTAATTTCGCTTGTTGTGTTTCATTATAGAGACGAGCGTTATCAATAGCGATCGCTGCTCGCTGAGCCAAATCTTCAGCCAGGGCAATGTCTTCTAGGCGATAGCGGCGATCGGATTCAGTAAACACAAAGGTAATGCTACCCAACACGCGCCCGCGTGCCTGTAGCGGTGCCATGATGCAGGACTTTAACCCAACTCCACGTAAGATTTGCAGGTATTCAGCATTCGGCACGGCGGCAACTAACTGTTCATCTTTAATCTCAATCGCAATTTCAACCTGTCCTGTTTGTATGACTTTAGCAATGCCATACCCATCATCGAGATGTCTGGGAAAGCGTTCAGCCAACTCCCAGCCAAACTTCACTTTTTCGGGATCTGAATGAGCAACTGCAACACGACCAATTGTGCGATCGTCATTCAGCAGATCAACACTACACCAATCTGCAAAATAAGGAACTGCCAGCTTTGCAACGCTTTGGAGAGTTTGTTCATACTCTAGTGAAGAGGAAAGGACAGCACTCACTTGGGCTAAAAATGCTGATTGTTGTTGACAATTCTCTGCTAAAGCACGGGCTGCCTGTTGTTGAACAAGCTGTACTCGTTCGTCTTCGGTTTGCTTGCGTTCAGTAATGTCGCTGAAAGCAGCAATGATATTGATAATTTGTCCCTCTGCGTCTAACAAAGGGGAAGCATTGATCGAGAGAATCCTGCGAGTTCCATCGGCATGAGTAATGCTATGTTCAATACCATAAACAGGCTCACCTGTTTGCATCACCCTCGCAAACGGCAGTTCCTCTTCTGGGAAAGGATGACCCTCCACGGTTGTAATCAACCAGGATGGATCGTTATAGCCTCGCTCCACAATGTCGCTGCGAGTCAATCTTAAAATCCTCTCTGCTGCCCTATTTGCGGCTATAATCTTTCCGGTAGAATCTAGAATAGTGATGCCATCAGGAATAGTTTGGAAGATGCTGGATAATTGCGCTTCACCCTCACGCAGAGCAGTTTCTGCCTGCTTGCGTTGTGTAATTTCGTGCATCACGACAACAGCACCCTGTTTTTCGCCGTTTGCGGCAATAATCGCCTGTCCAGTTGCTAACAGCATTCGCGCAGTTCCCTGCTGGGGAACAATCATCATTTCCACATCACGAACGTTTTGTCCTTGCAATGCCTGAAACAGGGGAATATCCTCTGTATTCATGGGTGTTTTGCCGTCGGGCAAATACAAGTTATAATACTGGGCCCATTGAGTCGGTGGAACTGGCTGCTGAGGTAATCCATGAAAATCTTTAGCTGCTTGGTTAAATACAGTCAATATGCCATCTGCATCACAAGCCACAATACCAGCTTGAACGTTGTGTAGAATTGCCTTCAAAAAGTCCTGTTCTTTCTGAAGAGTGGCTTCCACCTCCTGGCACTTGGCGATTTCGGCTTTTAATTGTCGATCAAGTTGAGATGTTTGAGTCGTGTCTTGGAAGTAAATAAGTAAGCCATCTTCACTCTTGATGAGGCGAATTCTCAACCACTTGTTGAGTGAGGGGTAGTGTTCTTCAAACTCGATCGCCGTTGGCGTTGCGATCGCTCGATGACAATACTTATATAGCTCAGAGGTAAGATCGACCGCAAATACAGTCCATATATTTTTGCCTATCAGGTGTTGCCGCTCCCTGTTTAAAAGCTGCTCTGCTTTATGGTTGACATAGGTGCAGTGCCCCTCTGAATTAATAGAAATAAAAGCCTCAGCCATGTGATCGACTATCACCGCAAATCGTGCTTCAACTGCTTGGCAATCTGTACATAGCTCTGGAGAAAAATTTATAGTAAGCTCTTCTCGATGATTCAAGGAGTGTGTACGTTCTACATTCATTGCGGTTAGTCCTGCCTATTGACCTATTATGCCAGTTATTGTTAGGGAATCAAGATATAATATGCCCAAAACCTCAGTCATTCAGTGTTTAAGCACACGGGCGATCGCAAATCATGGGACAGCACCGCTAAAAAGTCGTCTTTAATCCGGTTAGCGGCTTCTGCTTGGAACCGTGCAAGGCGATCGGCTTCTAACAGTTGTTCTCTTTCTTGTTCTGCTTGCTTGCGCTTTGTTCACGGGGGGATGGTGCCTACGAGAATCAAGCTAGCGTTTCTTTAACAGCGAACTCATGCAAACTACGCAACTGCCCAGCAACAGCCTCGACAAAACGTGCCGACTGTACTAAATCTCTGGCTAGACATATTCTGTCATTCCTAATTGAGAATGCCAAATCTACCAGTGTGGTTGTAGAAACAACAAAACCCGCTTTGTGGGCAAGTTTTAGGTATGGACAAAACTGGACTCGAACCAGTGACCTCTACAATGGCATTGTAGTGCTATAACCAACTGAGCTATGCGATCGCCGATCGCTTATCCACCGTTAAAAATTTGCTTAGCGGTCAAATTCAACTCGGGAAACACCGCTGATTCAATTCTTTCATCTCCCCGAAACAGCTTAATTTGATACTCACCATCTACTAACTGATAAACCGATAAAGTAGGCTGTTTCGGATAACCAATATAACGGCTACCCCCTAAACCCAAATAATCTACAATCCAATATTCAGGAATGCCTAATGCTTCATAATCAATCATTTTATGTGCATAATCATCGCGCCAATTTATGCTGACAACTTCAATAACTAATTTAACCGAATTTCCCTGACTAATAACTGATTCTCTTTCCCATCGAGACTCATTGGCTTCTACGGCTTGTTTATCTAATACAATCACATCGGGGTCGTAGTCAGAGTTATCGCTAAATTTAATTGTACATTCCTTGGGAATAAAGTAAGGAAGTTGTAATCGCCTGATTTCTAAACCCAATTCTATCGCTTGAAAACCCGCGCTGGCTGAATGTTTACCAGTTGGATTTGGCATTTCAACCATAACTCCGTTATGTAATTCATAGCGTCCGTTTTCTGGTTTCCATTTCAGAAATTCATCAAAACTCATTAACTTGGATATTGCTTGAGTCATGGTAAAGTCTCCAATGCTCTAATATCATTTGATTCTGATTCAGTAGGGTGCGTCAGATTTTTCAGTTCATTATCTAACTAATAGGTTAATAGTCCAGCGAAAGACCACACTCTCGCTAGGACGGCAAACCTAAAACCCCGGATTTATAAATGGTGGAAATTCATGGACACAACTGGACTCGAACCAGTGACCCCTACGATGTCAACGTAGTGCTCTAACCAACTGAGCTATGCGTCCTCACGAATTCCTAATGTAGCAGAACATTCGATCGCCTGTCAAGCATAAATATGATATTTTTTAAGTGGGGACTCTTGACATCGCCCTTAATGCCCAATCCCCCGCCAAATCTTCACAGTTCGATCGCCCGCACCGCTAGCCAAACTCCCCCCATCAGCACTAAACGCCACCGACAAAACCTCCCCCCCGTGGCCCGTCAGAATTTCCAGCAAACCCCCCGTACCCGCATCCCACAAATAAATCGTGCCATCCCGACTCCCCGTCGCCAAAACCCGACCATCGGGACTCAACGCCACACACAAAACATCCCCAGAATTGTCCCTCATACTCCGCAACAGCGTCCCTCGCCCCTGTGCATCCACCCGCCACAGCTTCGCCGTACCATCCCGACTCCCCGTCGCCAAAACAGATCCCCCCCCAGCCCCACCTTGAGAAGGGGGGGAGATAGAAGAAATCGGAGCAAAAACGATCGCCCGCACCCAATCCCCGTGCTCCGCTAGAGTACAAATCGATCGATTATTTTGCCAATCCCACAACTGCACAGTCTTGTCTCGACTCCCACTGGCCAAAAACTCCCCGCCAGCACTAAAAGCCACCGCCTCCACCCCGCCAGCGTGACCAGTTAAAGCCGACATCCGCCTTCCCTTATTCAAATTCCACAACAGCACAGTTTTGTCCCGACTGCCGCTAGCCAAAACTTGACCATCCCGACTAAACGCCACAGCAGAAACCCTGTCAGAATGACCCGTAAGAGTGTACCACCGCTTACCCTTATTCAAATCCCAAATATGAATCATTTTGTCCCGGCCGCCACTAGCCAAAGTCGCGCCATCAGGACTAAACGCCACACAAGTCACCCAGTCAGAATGACCCGTGAGAGTGTACCACCGCTTACCCGCATCCAACTTCCACATCTCAATCGTCTTGTCCTCACTGGCGCTAGCTAAAATCGCGCCATCAGGACTGAAAGCTACCGACGTGACAGCATTAGAATGCCCTACCAGAGTATGAACACACCTCCAAGTAGGCGCGCGTGCGGGCACAACCCGCTGCATCCGGGGCACGGGTATAATTGTGCCTGCAACCGTTGGCGGCACTGCATTCTGCACCACAGGCGTCCTCTGCGGCACGGGAATTTTAGGCGCTGGTAGGGGCGGTGCCCCCGTGCCTGCCCCCGCCGACTGCTGCGGCTGCAAATCTTTCAATACCTCAGCTACAGATTTGTAGCGCCGACTGAGACTCGATTCGATCATTTTGTCGAGGATGCGACTTAATTTCGGATCAATTTGAACCTTCAAAAAGTCTCGCCAAACCCAAGCATCTCGATTGATATCGAACAAATCAAAAGGAGATATTTGAGTCAGCAAATAAATGCAAGTTACTCCCAAACTGTACAAATCGCTGGCATAAACCGCTTGACCTCTAATTTGTTCCGGCGCGACGAATTCGGGAGAACCGATGACTGTACCGGTTTCTCTCAAACCCTCCACAACTTTTGCAGCGCCAAAATCAACTAAAACTAATTCCCCGGTTAATGTTGGGTAAGTATAAATTATGGGAGTTTGAGAAATGCGGCGGCGGATAATATTGGGGGGTTTAATATCTCGGTGAATTACACTGCGATCGTGCACGAACTGCAATACTGGCAATAAATCCTTCAGCAGACTGAGAATCTGACTTTCGCTGAAAGGCCCAGTCCGCCCCAACTCTTCCTGTAAATTCTGACCTTCTATAAATTCCTGTACCAAATACTGATAGCGTTCCTGCTGAAAGTGCGCCAGCAGTTCGGGAATTTGCGGGTGTTTCCCCAATTCGTCCAGCCGCACCGCTTCTCGGTTGAATAATTCTGCTGCTTTCTCGCTGCTGCTAGTACCTTGGGATAGCGGGAAAAACTGTTTAATTGCACAGCGCGGTTTTGAGGGTTTGTCTTGGTCTATTGCTAAAAAAGTGCGGCCGAAACCGCCGCGCCCAAGGGGTTTAATGGCGCGGTAACGCTCTCTGAGCAACAGTTTGGAGCCGCAATTCAGGCAGAATTGGGTACGATCGGCATTTTGCGGTTTTTGACAGGCGGGGTTTAGGCAGTAACTCATAACTGAACCGAGAAGGAATCAGCAGCACATCTCTATGATACTGAGGCCGGGGGGCGATCGACTCTCGCGTTACAATTAAAAACCACAGGACTTTAGTCCTCAGAATTTAAGATGTCGCTTTTACTTTCAGAGCATACTCTTTAAACCTTTCCAAGTCAGCCTGAATTGTCGATTCAACCACGCGGCCGAGAAATAGGTTATCCATCAATTTTCCCAGCCAGCCGGGAATTCCGTAAGCCACTGTCAGCTTGACGATACTGCTGTCTTTGCGATCGTAAAATCTTACGGCACCTCGATTTGGTAAGCCGTCTACCGATTCCCACTGAATTATCTGATTCGGCACTAATTTGAGAATCCGAGAAAGCCAGCTAAATTCTAACCCGCCAGTTGCGAGTTTCCAGCGAGACAACTCTGGATCTTCTTCGAGAACATGAACAGATTCTATCCACTTCATCCAGCGCGGCATTTGCTCTAAATCTGACCAGAGTTGCCATGCTAATTCGATAGGAATTGCCACTTCTACTTGGACGCTGTGTTCTAACCAATCAGTCATGGGATTTTAGATTTTAGATTTTAGATTTTAGATTGTGGATTTCTCGTTTCTGGTTCCCAGGCAGAGCCTGGGAACGCATTTCTAGAGGCTCTGCCTCGCGTTTTCTGTCTAAATACTGGAGGCGGAGCCTCCTGATAGGCATTCCCAGGCTATGCCTGGGAACGAGAGAAAACGAGAGATAACTAATGACTAATGACTGTAAGCTTCGAGAATTGCCTTAGCCGCTTGATGGCCTGAAAGTGTCGCTCCTTCCATACTATCAATGTAGTCTTGCTGAGTGTAACTTCCTGCTAGAAAGAAATTGGCGATCGGCGTTTTTTGAGCAGGGCGGAAAACATCCATTCCCGGTGCTTCGCGATACAAAGATTGAGCGAGCTTAACTACACTGTACCAAGTCATGTTTAATTCTCGCGCTGACGGGAATAAATCCTGAACTTGCTTAAGTACGTGTTGGGCGATCGCCTCATTGCTTTGTTTAATAAACGGATCTCCTGGTGTCAGCACCAACTGCAACAGCGAACCTTTTCCTTCTTGATAATAATCCTTGGGACTTGTCAGTGCCAAATCTGCAAAACAAGAAAAATCTGCATCTGCTGAATATAGCAAATTATCGATTCCTACAGCGTGGCTCAACTGTTTGCGCTTAGCTTCGTCTTCCAGTTCCGTTACCCAACCGTCGAACCGCAATTGTACTGTAGCAACCGGCACCGCATCTAATTTATAAATGTTGTCAAATTCTGACCATTTGCGCCAAGCTGGGGGCAATATTTTCTGAATTCCGGGTACGTCGCAGGCGAAAACGTAAGCGTCTGCGGTAATATTTTCTTCTGTTTCGCCGTTAGCTACTACCAAGCCTGTCACGCGGGTTTCTTCGCCTTCTTCAAACTTAATTTCTCGGACTCTGCGCCGCGTGTAAATTTTTGCTCCTTTCTTTTCCAAATATTCCACAATTGGTTTGTGCAAATATTCGTTGGGAGAACCAGCTAGCATCCGCATGACAGAGGCTTCGGTTTTTGATGCAAAGAATTGAAAGATTGTCAACATACACCGGGCAGAAATATTTTCAGTGTCGATAAAACCCAGTGCGTAGGCGATCGGATTCCACATTCTTTTGAGCGAGTTTTGGTTGCCACCTTGACTGCGGAACCACTCAGCAAAGCTAACTTTATCCAAATCGCGGATAGTTTTCATTGCCCCGTCAAAGTCTATCAAACCTCGGACGATGGGGCTAGTTCCCAGGGCGATCGCATTTTGAATTTTGTCTTGTACCGATAGCTGGGATGTAGTAAAAAATGCCTTCAATCCGTGCAAAGGAGCACCCACTGGAAAGCGAAAATCCAAAGAACCAGTTTCGCCGCCTCGATTGATAAAAGTGTGGACGTGTTCTTTGAGGAGCAAATCGTCAAAAGCCCCCACTTTTTTCATCAGGGCAAATAAGTTATAATAGCAGCCGAAGAAGACGTGCAAACCCATTTCAACATGATTGCCGTCGGGATCTACCCAACTGCCAACTTTGCCGCCAACAAAGGGGCGGGATTCAAAAATTTCTACTTCGTGGCCGGCCTCCACTAAATCGACTGCTGTCGTCATTCCAGCCAGTCCCGCACCTGCGATCGCAACCCGCATTGTACCTATCCTTTACAGTATTTTTACCAATTGTAACAAAAATTATAATTTCCGAAACATTCAAAGTTCATAAATGCCGATCGACACTTGTACAGCCCTCTGAATTCTTGCTAGGACATCGGCACTAAGTTGACCGTAAGGGCCTTGTTCGAGGAATGTCTGCCGCAAAGCAGAAACGTTTTCACATACAGCTAGAGAATCAGCTTGCAATCCTCCCTCACCTGCCGGAATCAAGACACGAGTAGAATTTTCTACTCCTTGCCGGTTACTTGTGAAAGGAACAACAATTACAGAATCAGTAAACTCGTTGCGGATATCGGGAGAAACCACAACTACAGGTCTTTTTTTGGTATCTCCTAACTGACGTAAAGCCCTAGAAATATAAATCTCACCTTGGCGGGGATAAGTTTTTGCTGTTGAGTTAGAGTCCATCGCTGATCCATGTTTCTTCTATCTGTTCCTCTACAAAATTAAACCACTCTTTTTCCTCCTCAATATCCTCGGGGCTGCGGTTTTGATAAAACTTCCGCAACTTATCTTCTATTTGCTTAGCGTACCAGAGACGGAGAGCTTGTTCGATCGCCTCCGTCCAATCATCAGTAAGTTGGTCTATTTTATCAGCGAATTCAGCATCAAGGGCGACTAACACTTCTCGCTTTTGAGTAGAATTTGACATAATCATTCTCCTTAATAATTTAAAAACTATGGTGCGCTGGGGCGCACCTTACAAATTATTTTTACATCTTCCTTCTTCCTTCTTCCTTCTTCCTTCTTCCTTCCTTCTTCCTTTAAAACATTGGCATCAACTGAAGTGGCCCGATTCCCAACTCTTTAGCAGACACCCAACGCACCTCAAGCAAAGCGATCATATCCTTAAACTGAGGCTGACCGCGAGAAGCACCCATCAATCCTTTAGCAATAATCAAACCGCACCAACCGTTGGTTAATTTACAGCGGCGATCCCACTTCTTGCGAGCTTCCTGATGCACCGGATCGTCTTCATTAAACTCCCCAAACAAATACAGATCCCCATTTTTAGTTTGCAAAATACCCAAGTCGTATTGCTCATCCTGAAAAGGATTTTCGCCCGGATTAAAACCAATCCCTTTGACGCCTCCAGCTTCTTTCAAATCCTGAATCATAGTTTTTGCCTTCGGATGAGAAGTTTGGATCATCACCACTGGCAAACCATCTCCGGCGGCATTAATATCAATTTCTGCACCTTGGTGAAACTGGACACTTTGGCGCAGGAAATCTACCGTTTCCCAAGGTACGGCGCCGAGACTCAAAAATGAATTTTGCGGCACCAAATCGTCCCGCAGCAGTGGCTTGTCAAATTCATCATCATCATCATCATCGTCATCATCGTCATCACCGAGCATCTGTAATAATTCGTCTGACACATCGGGCATCGTGGAAACTTTAACGGATACCTGTTGAATTTCTCCGTCGGGCTGCGGCACAGGGATGCGGTAGCGACTGCTAAGAGTGGGAAAAGTGTCTGATCCCAATTTCCGGCGACCGTTGCGGAAAAAACGGTGAAATGCTTCGAGAGCAACTAACATCGTGAGGGCTTCTTCTTCGTAAAGAATCGATCGCAATCCTTCTAAAGGATGTAGGTTGCCGAAATTTGGTTCAATTTCCGATGGAGGCAAATCGGCTAAATCAATGTCTTCCTCGTCGTCCTCATCAATATCGGTGGCACTTTCAAAGGTAACAAACAAACAGTCTTGCCCTAAAAAAGCCTGTTCTAAATCTTCAAAAGATTCATCGTTGTTGACGACTCGTTCTCGAAACCGCTTCAAGGATTCTAGAGAACGGTACAGTAAAACTCCGTAATCCATTCTGCCTTGCCCCAATACGGACACGTAGAGGCTGGCGACATCCCACTGATTGATTTCAATAGATATAATTTGGTGTTCGCTCAAAGTCCGCCACGGAGCATCTTGCCAAATTTGAGCAGCTTTTTCCATTAAAACTTCAGCATACTGAGGGGGCAACTCAGGAGGTCTGTTGATCGCGACCTCTTCCATGCCGCGAAATATTTCGTCAATTAGGGGCAATTCCGGCACGTAGTCAATGGAAATGCCTAAATCTTGAAGTACGCCCCGCAGATAAAATTGAATTTCTCGGTTTTTGACTACTATTTTTTGGGGGCGGACTGCGGGAGCCGGACTTTGGGGATGTTCCATTGCCCGTAGCAATGCCCGGACGAGCGCCTCTGGGCCGGCATCTGGACCTACCATGTCCATAGCCCTCACGACTCCTTCAGAGCCATCGACCCAGAGAATGCACTCGCCACCAGCTTCTAGAACGTCATCGTCATCTAGCATCATGTGTGAGTCAGCATTAGATAAGGGTCGGCGATCGCCCTCCCACACGCTGGGAATTTGAGGTAAGTTTTGTAGCCGACGAAGAGTAGTGCGATTCAGCGCTGCCATAGAGTAAGCCCGTTGGGTGAAGCATTGTTGCGGTGCCGATAGCCGGTCAACCGCTGCTTATCAATCATAAACCCTATAGGGGGAGAGGACATCAAGCTGGGGAACGAGGCCCCACGGGAATTAAAAATTAGAAGGTAAAAATTCAGCCTTCAGCATCTAACTCAAGGCCTTCTGGCGAATGCCTGTACAATGGAGGCATAAGATTAACTCTTTTGGCGTAAGTCCCGCGCTGTAATTGTACTCAATTGGGCGTCGGGATATAAGCCAAGCAAGGCTTGTGAAAAAGAGCGACAAGTTCCTAATTTCTCTAGCAAAAAACGTGTAAAATATAAGTGGTTGCAACCCACCCACTCGACTGCAAACAACAGGCTACAGTAGCACTAAGATGCTTGGCAAGGACAACAGACCGCGAGAAAGGGGGAAAGAACAGACCGCTGGTTGACAGGGTACGCCCTGTTGTGAAATATAATCCATGTTTGTTGTACGAAAGAGTTTTTTGCCTTGGGAAACAGGGTTTCTGCGTGGGTTCCCTAGGAAGGGATAAAGGGTGTAAAAGCCCAGAGATGCTGTGTCAGACTCGGATCGTCTTCAGTGACGAATACCCACCAATGGGATACCCAACAGAGCAACGGCAAACGAGACACGAAGCGCGAACTATAACGGTATTCCGTTTAGTTTGGGTATTTCACACTCTTAGCATTAGACAATCTCAGGAGTTCGGCAAATTATGACTCAAGCCATTTCTGAAAAGCGCGGCATTCAAATGACGGACTCTGCTGTCCGTCAAGTTTTAGCTCTCAGAGAGAAACAAGGTAAAGACCTCTGCTTGCGGGTAGGGGTGCGCCAGGGCGGATGCTCTGGAATGTCCTACGTGATGGATTTCGCAGATCCCAGCACTGTCAAATCCGACGATGAAGTGTTCGACTACGACGGTTTTCAGGTCGTTTGCGATCGCAAGAGCATTCTTTATCTCTACGGTTTGGTTCTCGACTTCAGCGATGCTATGATCGGGGGCGGCTTTCAGTTTACTAACCCCAACGCAACTCAAACTTGCGGTTGTGGCAGTTCATTTTCTACATAAATGGGAAAATAGGGCGTGGGGCAGAAAGTTGTTAACTGCCCCACGCCCTTTTCCATGCAACATCCCAAATCTAAAATCTAAAATCGAATGACCCCTGAAGAATTGTTTAAAGACGGTTTCGATCGCTACCAAGCTGGCGAAGCCCCGGCTAATCTGATCCCCGTGTTTAAAGAAGTGTGCGAAAAAGCTCCCAAAAATGGCAATGCCTGGGCTAGCCTCGCGTGGCTCTACCTGTTGGAAAATAAACCTGCACCGGCTCAAAAGGCAGCGAAAACAGCCGTTAAATTAAACCCTCATGACCCCCAAGCTCGCATCAACCTAGCAGTAGCGATCCTTGATCTCAAAGAAAAAGGAGTGCGCCCCCACGTAGAAGTGGCTCAGCAACTCCTGATGGCTTCCGAAGAGTTACTCGACGAAGTTAAAAAAAATTTTGAAGAAGGATTAAAGAGAAAACCCGACTGGAAGAGTCTAGCCCGCGTTAAACAGTGGCTTCTGGAGGCGTAACCGCGCAAACAAGTCGATTTTTGGGCGGGGATCGAAGAAATCGGGTTTGTGGTTTATTACGAGATCGTAATAAATCAATAAATAACTTTATGGAAAACTCAGAAAGTCAGTGCTAGTATTTGAAAACTTAGACGATTGACAAACCCGCTCAGCGGTTTTCAGATTTTACTACGACAATACTAGGAGTTGTAAAAACATGAGCAATGAGAGCCACGTTAACATCAAACCAGCAACCCGCAACCATAAAGGTTTCTTTATTCAGCCCGCTTCTTACAAATTGATGAGCATAGATAAATCTGGCTGGGCATTGATTTGCATGGACAAAGCAGTTTGTCACTATGTAGATCCTGATGATTTGCAATTGCCCAATAAGTCGGGAATGTCTGAAGGTTAATTCTGAAGTTTTGAGAGACTTTAAGATGCTTTATTTGAGTAGCTGCCCTCCCTAGAGAGGCAGCAACTTTTTTAGTAAGAAAAAAGTCCGGCAACAAAGCAGTGTACCGGATTTAAGGGATAAAAGGATAAAAGGAAGAATTATTAATTCCCGATTCCCGATTCCCTAATGGGTAGATTTCAAAGCAAAAAGCATCTCCAACTGAGCAGTTGTCGGTTGTGTAGAAGCTGTGGCTACGCTAACTCCTCGGAGAGAATTGAGCATTTCAGCGACGGGCGGCGAAACTAAATTTGGCTGTACTGCGAGCAAATATTGGTTAGCCCAAGACATGGTTTTTTCCATATCTATGTAAAAGTAACCTTGGTTGGCCCGCGGTAAAGAAGTAGCGATCGCCTGAAAACTCGGACTGCTGCTTAGCGGCTGGGGTGGCGTCGAAGTAATCACATCAACTAAAGGCCCGCCGAAAGCTACAAACACAGAATTTTCATTCAGCCAACCGTGCCCGAATAAAGTGCCTTGCTGGGGTATTTTCCATTCCGTAACTTCCTTTCCTTGAACTTGTCTGGGGGCGACGCTGACTGTAGGATTGCTTTTGGCGATCGCATCGAGTTTTTTCAGGGTTGCTTCTGCAGCAGGGCGATCGCTCGTTTCAAAAATCATCGCCGCCCCCATTCCCAACTGAGACAAAATCCCTTGATTGGAACCGATCGCCCCGATCGCAAATTCCCCATTCATCCAACCAAAAACATCACGATCCGCATCTAAATCCAACCGCTTAAAACTATTCCTCACCTGCTGAACCCCCCTGTCAACTTCCGGGCTATCTTGTGCCTGGGCGGTTACTTGTGACCAAATTTTATCGATTCCCTTGCCGCCGACTAAAGCAATAGTTTCATCCGGAAATCTGGGCAACAATTTCGATGCGAATTGTGGATTTTTCTGCACGAGTTGAGGGTCTAACTGAGCAATAGTTTTTACCCTCAATCCCTCACTATCCGCTCCAATTCCCGCTACAAAAGACTTGACTTGTTTGAACTGCGAAAACACTGTCCAAGGCAACTGGATATCTGCGGGCAAATTAGCTTTCAATTGCTCAATTGCAGCAGGATAGTCAGCAATATAAACAGTTGCGATCGGATTCTGGACACCAGCACTCTCTGCAAAAAACTTAGTTGTGCTCGGCTGCGTAGCGAGAGAGGGTTCTCCTTTAAAAGTATCGATCGCCAATTCCACAGGCTTTTTCAAAGGAGCCATCACTAATTGGTCGTTCAGCAAAGCCAAACTGTAGCGCTTGCCAGTTGGCTCTGCAATTTCAAAAATTTTAACTCCTTTATACTCGGTTTCTTGAGTAGTTGCACCGGGCTGAGATTTTAATTTATTAGCAAAATTCCAAGCGCTAATTTTATTTTTCACGCTGACTACTACCAGCAGTTTTGGAGGCTCTGTATTCGTCACAGCATCAGGGGGCAGCAAAGCGACCATGACCCCCCCTAACCAAGGTTTTAAGTCCCTGTCAAAGTCGATTTGAGTGCCTGCCAAGCTTTGTTCTTGAAAGGTCTTCAAACCCTGACCGACCAACTTTTGAGCCCCTGGCGTGCCAAATCGCTGCAACTGGGCCAACGCTTGGGGATTGGGGGAGATGAATGCGGCCATCATTGCTTCGTCGGGCACAACTTTGGCGCTGTCTTGAGGGTTGGATACTTGTTGGCTCAAACCCTGGAAGTAAAAGTAGACCGCAACGCTACCTGCTGCGGCGATGGAGGCAGCAATTAGAAGCTTTGATTTTTTTGCAGGCATGGTTTGTGTTCCTCGCGTCCCATATCAGTTTAATCAAAATACACTTGGCTTGTGGGGAGGCGATCGGGGCTGCTGTTTATTTTTGTATGATTTAACACAAGTTTGGACGATCGTCTAAACTGCTAGAACTGTGCATTATTGGTAAAAGATGAAAGTAGCGATCGCGGGAGCAACGGGATTTGTAGGTAGCCGGCTGGTGGAGAAACTGCAAGCTGCGGGACATCAAGTGGTGGTTTTGAGCAGGGATGCGGCGAAGGCTAGCCGAGTTTTTCCGGCTTCAGCTTATCCGAATTTAGAAGTTGTCGCCTACACTCCGGCGTCGTCTGGTGATTGGCAAAAGTCGATCGCGGGCTGCGACGCTGTTGTCAATTTAGCAGGGGTTCCGATTGCGGAGGAAAGGTGGACGGAAGCGCGCCAGCAAGCAATTCTGGACAGTCGCAGACTGACGACGGCAAAATTGGTGGAGGCGATCGTCAATGCTAATCCTAGACCATCGGTGTTTGTTAGCGCATCGGCGATCGGCTATTACGGAACCAGCGAAACCTCTGAGTTTGACGAAACGAGCCTCGCGGGAAACGATTTTTTAGCAGCAGTTTGCAAAGACTGGGAAGCAGCCGCCCAACCTGCCAAAAATGCGGGAACGCGGTTAGCAATTTTGCGGCTGGGGATAGTTTTGGGAATGGGAGGCGCGTTGGCAAAAATGCTGCCACCTTTTAAACTATTTGCAGGCGGGCCGCTGGGCACTGGGAAACAGTGGTTTTCTTGGGTTCATCGCGAGGATGTGGTTGATTTAATTTTGTACGCTTTGCAAAATTCGCAAGTTGAAGGCGTTTTGAATGCGACATCACCGAATCCGGTGCGGATGAATGAATTGTGCCAAACTTTAGGGGAAGTTTTAAAGCGGCCTTCTTGGTTGCCGGTGCCAGGTTTTGCTTTAGAAATGCTTTTGGGAGACGGAGCAAAACTTGTTTTGGAAGGGCAGAAAGTGTTGCCGAAACAAACTTTAGCTAGTGGTTTTCAATATCAATATCCGACGCTGAAATTAGCACTCGAAGAGATTTTATCGGGAAGTTAGGAACCTACGGAATAGAACCCGCCGAATAGAATTCGGATGCTCCACAAACAAAGTCCGCCTGCGCGGACTCAAAAATTCCTCGTTACCAGGCTCTGCCTGGTAACGCATATCCAGAGGCTCTGCCTCGCTTTCCCCGAAAGCAGATGAACCATCAAGAAATAGCAACCGGGTTGACAATTCCCGCCGAACTCCCATTCCTTGAAGCTATCTGCTGGCAAATTGCTGATGTAAAAAAATTGAGTTTCAAAGAAATGCTATGCCGCTACGAATCTGGCTGGCATTATTGGGGAGTTTTGGGAACACCTAGCTTTGAGGAACTGGCTTTTATTCAACAAATCAGCCAACACTATCAGTCTTGGTTAATAGCCGAACTGGGAAGCAGTTTTGCACCCAAAAATCCAGAAAATTGGGTAAGTTCTCAAGCAATGTTTAAACGCAAAATTCATCAAAAGATATTAACTGTACTCAGCCACTTGAATGTCAAATTTCTACAGGAATGTCGGGCGTATTTTGGCGGCGGAACCCTGGTAAGTATGGAACACGGAGAATATCGGTTGAGCCAGGATATTGACTTTATGTGTCCGATGGATGATAGCTACCGTTTTCTGCGCCGCAAGGTTGCAGAAGGAGGCTATGATGCGATTTTTGCTAATCGCGATTCCCTTGGGGATAGCTTCGCTTCACGCATTGTTCTCCCGAACGATATTCAAGCCAACCAGTATGGGATAAGATTTCCTGTTATTGTTGACGGCACTACTATTAAATTCGAGATGGTTTGTGAAGGGCGAATTGAGTTTGGCGAACCCAATTATCCAAATTGGTCGCCTGTTCCTTGTTTGAATCAAATTGATAGTATAGCAGAAAAGTTGTTGGCTAATGCCGATCGATGGCCGAGCGATCGGGTAAATTCTAGAGATTTAATCGACTTGGCTATGCAAAGGTTAGCGACTCCGATTCCCCAAAGGGCGATCGACAAAGCGGAAGCAGCTTATCAAGTTATGGAACCACTCGATCGAGCGATTCAGTATTTCCAAGATCGTCCCGATTATCGGGAAAAATGCTATGAGGTTTTGAGTATTGCAGAGCCAAATAAAGTTATTGACGGTATCGATTTACTAGCTCAGGATTTAGGTCGGGAAATCACAGTCAGGACATTTAGCGAGACTATAAATGATGTTGACAATTCCTAGTTAGGGCTTGCTGAATAAAGGTCAAAAGATTTACGAGGTTTGGGTTATGCGAGCGCACGATGGGCACTCAGGTCGCCG
>NZ_JAUBVE010000037.1:0-59313 GCF_036705715.1 Microcoleus sp. AT3-D2
AGACAACTCCTGTAGCTTTGGTTGCTCCTTCTATCAATGGCTAAGTTTTAGTCTTTGATTGACAAAAAGCGCTCCTATTAATAGGGGCGCTTTTTGTTTGGGGAAAAAATTATAGTCTCAACGAGATTGTCATGTATCATAATAGAAGGAATACGCTGCTTGTAGTTCTTTTGCTCCCATAGAGCATAAAAGCCTTCTTTATGGAGTTGCATTCTTATGACAGTCACTACAGAAAATTCAATTAGAGCATTGCTGTCAAACACTGAGGAGGTGATGTGGGGTGAGCTGAGTTTAATCAAACATTCCTTAGAAAAGCTGTTTGAATCTGATGAAGCGCGGATTTCTAAAGAAGAATCATTTAACGATCTGTTGAAAATTGTTGAATTGTTAGAACGGATTAGAGAAGCAAAACATCTAGGTCAAAAAATTGAGATTTATTATTCTGAATACAGACCGCTTTTAAACGTAATTAAAGCAAAATATAGTGAGTTTTTAGCACGTGATACCTTCAAAGAAATTGAAGCTCATGAAAAATTCCTGGATGGCTTGAGGGAATTAATCATAGCTCAGAGTGTTATGCTGAGTGGATTTGAAGAAAAAATAGATCTAGAACGCCGATATGGATGGCTCTACACGGGTATGGTGGAACTATCAGAGCGTTTAGAAGAATATCTTCTCTACTTCCCACAAGACTTAATAGAGTACGTTAAGAATATAGCATTGGCATTTTTGAATGATTCTAGCCTAAAACCGGATAAAGCCAATCATAACAAATCTGTTTTTTCATCTTTAGTTGGATTAAAAAACACTGCTAGAGCAGTATTATGGCAAATCGAAGAAAACCGAACAAGAAGTGAAAAACAACCTTCGATAGACTCTCATTCAAATCAAATCTTTACTCGTGAATTACAAATTCAGAAGAACCAAGCTGCAATCGATTGGGCAAATTCACGACTTGAACAAATAGAAACTATTAGCGCAGCAAAAGGATGGAAATTGTAGAGTGATTGTAATTCTCGACTCTAATATTCTTACTTTGTTGGTTACACCTCTTGATGAAAAATTGTCGGAAGATGAGAAGCTAGCCAAGGAGATTCATCAATGCACACAATGGTTTGAACGCCTATTATCGAAAGGTGCGTCTATAATTTTTTCTGATATCTGTGATTATGAAGTTAGACGCGAATTCATTCGTATTAAAAGCAAAAGTGTTCAAGAGTTAGACAACCTGAGAGACTTAATTGAATTTAAACCAGTAACTTTTGCTGTGCTAGAAAAGGCTGCCGAACTATGGGCTGAAGCAAGATATATTAGTCAATCTAATAAAATCAAGGAGAACATTGATGTAGACTGCATTCTGGTTGCTCAATGGTGTCTACTCAAAGAGCAATATCCTGGTCGTGAAGTCATTATTGCAACTAAAAATATTAAAGATTTTCAACGTGTTACCGATTGTGATGTTTGGCAAAACATTACTTATTTATAGTAATTTACGAGTTAGATAAAATGTCAGGTAAACTTCAGATATGCCAGAGCATAAGTGCCTTCCACATTTTACCTTCAGACTTTTAGCTGATTTCTCAGCGGGAGAGTGTCAAAATTAAAGATAGCTCCTAAGCTGTTAAAGATGCCAGGATTGTTTCAGTTTAGCTGTTCCCAGTTCCTGAATCTCAGCAAAAACAAATGTAGCCGATCGGGAGTAGCTCCTCACCGTGTCAAGCGCTCTATCTCTAAAGAGGATTTGTATTATGAAAGATGGACAAGAAGTACGCCGCGCCTCCACAGCCGTCATTGCCGGTGTTTGCGGGTTGGCTTTACTGACGGGAGGGGGCATTGCCTGGTGGACCGCGAACCGTTCGCCAACCCCCGCAGATACGCCGTCTTCTGCTCAGACTACCGCTCCGCCGCTGTCCCCAAGTCCTGCGGAATCTCCTGCTGTAGTTATCCCCGTGCCCCCTCCAAATCCTGTACAAGTGCCACAGGTTCAGACGCCTACAGCTCAGACGCCGCAGGTTCAGACGCCTAACGCTCTAGTGCCAAAGTCGTCGCAGCCAAAACCTTTGCCGCAGACTGATGTCCAGACGGTGCAAGTCTACTGGGTTAAAGATGCGAGCGGCAAATTTGAGGGAGTTCCTACGAAAGTAGCTGTCAAACAAGCTGACAAGCCTGATGCAGCTTTACAAGCTGCTTTTAACAGTTTGTTGGCTGGGCCGAAGGATGGAACTGTTTCTAGCGAAATTCCTAATGGGACAAAACTCAGAGGTTTGAGTGTTAAGAATGACGGAGTTTATGTCGATTTGTCGGCAGAATTTACTTCGGGGGGAGGGAGCAATTCGATGACTGGCCGGTTAGGGCAAGTTATCTATACGGCTACGAGTTTACAACCGAATACCAAGGTTTGGATTTCTGTCGAAGGGAAACCTTTAGAACTTTTAGGGGGCGAAGGTTTGGAGGTGGCTCAGCCGAGTACCCGCCAAAGTTTTGACAAAAATTTTCCCCTTTAGTAATAATGAGTCATTAGTTACAAGTGATTAGTCATCGGTCTGAAGGCCGAGAATAGGAATTGATAACTGATGACTCATGACTGAGGATTGAGAATTGAGGACTGGCAACTAATTTTCAGTGCTTCGTAGTTAGGCTAAATGCCCGAAAGTGTAGGGCTTGCTGTTCGATCCGGCTGGCAAGCCGATCGCACACCATATTACACAGCTCAAAAATCAACTCGTCTTGCACCTTATAATAAGCTGAAGTTCCTTCACTCCGGCGAGTGAGGATACCAGCTTGGAGCATGAGTTTTAGGTGCTTAGAAACATTGGCTTGACTCGTTTGAGTAGCTTCCACCAATTCTTGCACGCATTTTTCGCCGTCGCGAAGCAAGTTCAAAATTCGTAAACGCATGGGTTCGCTCAAAATACTGAAATACTCAGCAACTTGTTGCACGACCTCTTGCGGGACAGGCTGGGATGACTTCATCAAACTCACCGGAGAGAAGTGATCGGGAAATATTAGCATTTATTCTGTCCATAACAATAAAGTAATCCTTTAATCCGGATTAATTCGCATCAACACTTGACCGTATTCGACAGGTTCGCCATTTTGAACTAAAATTTCCATCACTTGACCGGAGACTTCATCAGCATCGATCTCGTTCATCAGCTTCATCGCTTCGATAATACAGACTGTCTGGCCGACCTTGATGCGATCGCCCACATTGACAAAAGGTGGCTCGTCGGGAGCAGCAGCGCGATAAAAGGTTCCTACCATCGGCGAGATAATTGACACCCATTTGGTATCGACAGGGACAGACAGGGCAGTAGGCACGGCTGCAGGGGCGACCGGTACAGGGGCAGCCAGATCCGCTGCTAAATTTTGGTCAACAGCAGGAGGTGACGCTAAGGTGGGGCTAGTAACAGCGCCCAACGCGATCGGAGCGACAGTCGCCACGGCAGCAGGGAGCGCAGCAGAGGTGCCTGGTGAACTTGCCAGAATGCCTTTGCGTACTGTCAGTTCAATATCCCCACTTTTTAAGGTCAGTTCCGAAATGCCAGTTTTGTCTAATACAGTTAGCAGTTCGCAAAGCTGGTTTAAGTCTAGTTGCACAGCAGATTCAAGGGTAATTGAGAATTGAAAATTGAAAATTGAAAATTGAAAATTCAGAATCAGGCGAAGCTAGGAGAATTCACCGAGTTTGGAGGCAAAAGGGATAGTTTTTAAGCTGTGAGCGATGAGTATTGAATTTTAACTTCTTTAACTCATAACTCAGAACTAAAAACTAAAAACTCCCTTTTCCTCCCTCGTTTCTACTCTCGGCCGAGGTACTTGTCTTCACGAGTATCAATCCGAATCCGTTCTCCAATGGAAATAAATAGAGGCACCATAACCTGAGCTCCGGTGGAGACGATCGCGGGTTTGCTGCCACCAGTGGCAGTATCTCCTTTGACTCCGGGATCGGTTTGCAGCACTTCCAAGACAACAGAGTTGGGCAGTTCCACTTCCATGATTTGGTCGTTCCAGCGCAGGATGCTGACTTCCATCCCTTCACTGAGGTACTTGACACGATCGCCTATTTGCTTAGCATTGAGGCGACTTTCCTCGTAAGTTTCCATATCCATAAAGACGAAATCGTCGCCCTCTTTATAGGTATGCTGCATCACACTCTTTTCCAGGTTGGCTTGAGGCATAGTCTCGCCTGCCCGGAAGGTTTGTTCTACTACGTTTCCGGTTTGGACGTTTTTTAATTTTGTCCGCACGAAAGCCGAGCCTTTTCCTGGCTTGACGTGGAGGAATTCGATAACCCGCCACACGCCGTTATTCCATTCAATTGAAACACCTGGTCGAAAGTCGTTACTGGAGATCATATAAATTTTTGCGGGCAATCCCGTCGCCTTGGGGCACGGGGGAACTACAGTCAGTCGATTTTAGATTTTAGATTTTAGACTTTAGATTTACTCCACAGATGAATTTGGGAGATTGAACCTTGGTCTAAAATTTTGATCTCTCCACGACAGGAGTCTGGGGATTGTATCCGTTTTTGAGCGGGTCAGGTTAAAGCCGCAGTCTAGCTGACTGCATCAAAAAGCAATTGGCATTTTATTTTACCGTTCAAAGGGAGCAAGTGCTGTACTGAAATGTTAATGGCAGTGGGCAGTGGGCTGTTGTCAGTTGACAATCAAGCATCCAGGATACAAGCCCCCGGATTCATCCGTCCAGAAATAAAAAACCTGTATCCGATCAACAAGCCCCCGAATTTATCCGTGGGGTCGCCTCTAAAATCTAAAATCTAAAATCTAAAATCTAAAATCGATTGACTGTTGTTAGTGGGCAACTCCCTCCTCAGCCAAACCAACAGACACTTTAGATGGGTAGCAGCTTAGAGGGCGGGCAGCGCTGTGGGAAGATAAGAGAGGCAATAAAAGTTAAAGTTATGTTGCATTGGCCTAATTTCTCGATCGATACGTGCAAGCGCTGGGTCAAAACCGTCGCTTTAGCGCTCTTGCTGTTCACTCTGTCCCTGAGTTTCAGTGCAGTCTCCCATGCCAAACGCCCCAGCAGCAGTATGCCTGCAGGGAATGCGATTACGGACGGCCGGGCGCTGCTGCGCTTCGCTTTACCTATTGACAATCAGACTGTACGGGAGTTGCAAGTCAGTCTCGAAGACATTGGCAACCACATACGGTCTAAACGTTGGGGGCCTATTAGCAGCGATGTCAGTAAAGCTTCCAGGATTCTCAACCTTCGGGAATCTGACCTTTTAGAGAGTATTCCCGACGCCAAAAAGCTGGAAGCTGAGGCGTTAGTTGCAGGAGTCAAGGAGAAAGTTGCTCAACTGGAAAAGGCTGTTGAGGCTAAAGACAGGGACAAAGTGATTGATTTGAAAGCCACCATCCTAGGTTCGGTAGGCGAAATCGAAGAGTTGATGGTGACAAAGTTTCCGTTTGAAGTGCCGGCAAAGTATGCTAATCTGCCTCAACTGAAAGGGCGCGCTACTGTGGCTGTACAAACTGAAAAAGGGGAAATTACTGTTGTGCTTGACGGCTACAGCGCCCCGGTTACGGCTGGTAATTTTGTGGATTTAGTCGATCGAGGTTTTTATGACGGTTTGCCGTTTATTCGATCGGAAGAATCGTACGTTTTGCAAACGGGAGACCCCGAAGGCAAGGAAGAGGGTTTTATTGACCCAGCTACTGGCCAATACCGGAATATACCGCTAGAAGTGCTCGTCAGGGAGGAAAAAGAACCTATTTACGGGATTACTCTAGAAGATGCGGGGCGTTATCGTGACGAACCTGTTTTGCCTTTTTCTGCTTTCGGTACTGTGGCCATGGCCCGTACAGAAACTGACCCTGATAGCGCTTCTTCTCAGTTTTTCTTTTTCTTGTTTGAACCTGAACTCACGCCCGCCGGTCTGAATCTGTTGGACGGCCGCTATGCTGTTTTTGGTTACATGATTGAAGGAAAAGAAGTTTTGGAGCAACTGAAGCAGGGAGACAAGATTGTATCTGCTAAGGTAGTTAAAGGAATCGAAAATTTGGTGCGACCTCAAGTTTAATTAATGACGGCGATTGAAATCGCTTTTACACCAAAGTGACGGCGACTGAAATCGCTTTTACAGAAACAAAGCCCGCCTGCGCGGGCTGAAAAAATCAATAGTGACAGGCATTGAAATCGTTTCTAGATGGTGAAGGAGGTTGAAATCGCTTCTGCACAGATAAATCCCGCATCAGCGGGCTGGAAGAAGAGATAATTTTTATAGTTTCGTTATTTAAATTAGGAATTAAATCGAGAATATGGCTATTTTACAATTTTTATTGGTAATGGGTTTGGGCGGATTCGCAGGCTTGTTGATTGTAAAAAATGTGAATGAAAGCAAGCAAAAGCAGCGATTAGATGAGGCTTTTTATCAGTTGTTGGAAACTCAAAACAGTCAAATTTCGTTGATTCAACTGGCGGCTAATGCTAGGGTTGAGGCTGAAGTTGCTCAGCAGTATTTAACTCGGCAAGTTAAGATTTTTTCGGCGATTTTAGAGGTAGATGATGAAGGGGATACTTTTTATAGGTTTCCTAGGTTGCGCTTGCCACCGAGTTCGGGTAAGGAATGGTGAATTGAGAAAGTGCGATCGACTAATTCAAATTTATGCAAGTTAAAGATATCGGTGAACAAGGTCTTTTAAGAATATTACAAAAATTCTGCCCCGCAGAGATAGTTGGTGATGATTGCGCTGTCATGCCTACAACTCCCAACCAATCTCTTGCTATCACTACAGATATGTTGGTGGATGGAGTGCATTTTAGCGATCGCACTACGGGGCCTTATTACGCAGGATGGCGCGCCGCAGCGGCAAATTTGTCGGATCTGGCTGCGATGGGAGCAAAGCCTCTGGCGGTGACTGTAGCCCTCGCTGTGGCTGCGGATACGGCTGTGGAGTGGGTTGAAGAGTTTTATCGGGGGATGACGGCTTGCTTGCAAGAATATGATACGCCGATCGTCGGTGGGGATGTTGTGCGATCGCCCGTGGTGACGGTGGCGATTACGGCTTTTGGGGAGGTTGAGTGCGATCATACCATTAGTCGGTCAAATGCGCGATCGAATTGGGCGATTGTCGCTACCGGTGTTCACGGAGCCTCCCGCGCGGGATTAGAATTGCTGTTAAATCCAGAATTCGGGCAAAATCTGGAAAAGGTCGATCGGGCTTCCTTAATTCTCGCTCACCAGTGCCCTAAACCGAGGCTGGATGTTTTGCCGGTTGTTTGGGAGATTTTAGATTCTGCGGGTGAGTTTTCCATCGCCGGAATGGACAGCAGCGACGGTTTAGCTGATGCGATTATTCAAATTTGTCGGGCTAGCGGTGTTGGCGCAAAAGTCGATCGTACAAAAATACCCATTCCCCATGTTTTCAGCGAAATTGTATCAACCGAAAAAGCTTTAGATTGGGCATTATACGGCGGCGAAGACTTCGAGTTAGTGCTGTTTTTGCCAATAACAAGCGCTCAGTTATTGGTAGAAAAAATAGGAAACCGAGCCGCAATTGTGGGAACCGCTACTGAGAGCACCGATATCTGGTTGACTGATAGCAGCGGTATTTATTCTGATGCTATATTAAAGCTCGATCAAGGATTTCAACACTTCTGAATTATCTCCCTTGTTCACTGGGAGTGGATGAAAGTTTGTGTAGACGCGGTTTCAAGCGCCTAGTTTTTGCCCGTTATATCATTTCCGGTTACACTCATACATGATGTTGACTGTTGACGGTTGACTGTTGACGCCGTGAACCGTCAACAGTCAACGCCGTGAACAGTGAACTCGAATTTACTATTCCGATGTTAACGGATTTGATATTACAGATTTTCCGCCAGCGAACCGTTGACCGAAAGCATCCAGGATACAAGCCCCCGGATTCATTCCGAAAGCAGACTCAGGACCCAGAAATAAAAAACCTGTATCCGATAAAGGAACCCCCGAATTTATCCGTGAGGTCAATGCTTCAATTCTAAAATCTAAAATCTAAAATCTAAAATCTAAAATTGATTGATTCTGTTATTGTAGGCAATAGCCAAATTATTTTGAGTTTGCGTCCATTTTTCGCTTCCTGGTTCCCGATTATTTAAAACTATTTGATAACCTGTAATGGCAATTTCAATATTGTTAGCTCTATTACCGCTGGGAAAGTCACTAATATGAACACTCAAATTTTCAATCAGGCTGATAATTGAGCTAATTGTTTCTGAGTTTTCGCCGTCAATTAACTTCTGGGTTACTTCCTGTAAAATCTCGGCAAAACGGGCATTGAGGAGATGTTGCCGTTGTTCGAGCATGGGGTAAACTACTGCAATATCGCTATTAATATCTTGTTCTGCTCGCAATAATTCTAAGAAAAAGTTTGCATACTCTTGGAAATTTTCACTTTCAGAGTTATTGCTATCTTCGTCATCGTTCATATCGATGAATTGCCATAGCTGACTGGCCAGATTTCTGAGGAAATTAGCGCCATTCTCGCCTCCTTGTTCTGCCAAGGTTGATGCTACTAACTCGCAAGTTTCCAGAAATCCGCGATCAAGTAATTCGGAGTTATCCTGTAAAATCTGCGGTTCCTCTCCGTTGGGGCAATTCAGCAGGGTGTGAATTAATTGCAGATAGGCTTGGGCGCGGTTTTCGTCCATTGTGGGGAGTTGTGAATAACACCGGGATTTATTTTACCATGCTTGGGGGTGGGTCGAAACCAGGTTTTTGCGAGAATACTTTGTTACTGTCGGCAAAAATGCTAAAAAACCAGGTTTATTGGGAATTTTAACCGCAGATGTCGGCGGGTGTACGCTGATGGACGCAGATGAATTAGTTTATTCTTGGAGACATGGGTGCGTCGAAACCAGGTTTTTTTGAGAATACTTCGTTACTGTGCGAAGAGATGGAAAAAAACGCGGTTTATTTGATTTTTAACCGCAGGTTTTCCGGCTAACGCCTAGATAATGCTACCTTTGGCATTAATCTATCCAAAATTTGCTCGATCGCAATTACTGTCCAATCAATATCAGCTTCTGTGGTTTCTCGTCCTAGAGTCAAGCGAATTCCACCCACTGCGCCGATTTCGTCATATCCCATTGCTAATAATATCGGACTGGGAGTTAGTTTGCCGCTGCTACAAGCAGAACCGGAACTAATGCCAATTCCTGCTAAATTTAGCTGCCGCACGATAGTTTTGCCTGTGATACGCCCTGTATCTCTCTGTTGATAAGGGCGGGAAGAAGGGGATATTATGCAAAAACTGACGTGGTGCGGCAACCGACAATATCGATCGCCAGTTGGTACTAAACTGGGTACGTGGGATAATCGGTCAAAAAGTCGATCGCGCAATCCAATTAACCTCGGCGTTTCCACATCTATTTCCTGCAATGCTAACTCCGCCGCCACCCCAAAACCGACGATTGCCGGCAGCGCTTGTGTCCCGGAACGCATTTTCAATTCTTGGCCACCACCGCCCAACATTGGCACTAATTCTACTCCCGGACGCACGTAAAGCGCGCCTGCGCCTTGTGGCCCGTAAAGTTTGTGACTGGAAACCGAAAGCAAGTCTACGGGGAGTTTCTGCACGTCAACTTGCAGCTTGCCGGCAACTTGAACTGCATCGGTATGAAACATGATATTGCGATCGCGAGCAATTTGTCCTAATGCCTCAATTGGTTGCAGCGTCCCAACTTCGCTTTGTCCGTAAATGATTGAAATTAACACTGTATTCGATCGCAGCGACTCTTGCAAATCCAAAGGGTGAATGCGCCCAAATTTATCAACCGGTAGGCGCGTCACTTCCCATCCCAACTGTTCGAGTTGTCGCGCCGGTTCTGCTACTGCGGAGTGCTCTACGCTGGAGATAATAATATGCTGTGGCTTTGTATAAAGACGGGCAATTCCCATTATTGCCAAATTGTCCGCTTCAGTGCCACCACTGGTAAAAATCATCGATTCCGGTAGCGCGTTAATCAAGCTAGCAACCTGCATTCTTGCTAATTCTAAAGCTGTCGCCGCCCTTTGTCCCCACTCGTGCAAACTGGAAGG
Source organism: Microcoleus sp. AT3-D2 (assembly GCF_036705715.1). Lineage (NCBI taxonomy): Bacteria > Bacillati > Cyanobacteriota > Cyanophyceae > Oscillatoriales > Microcoleaceae > Microcoleus > Microcoleus sp. AT3-D2. The sequence continues at coordinate 10,049 of NZ_JAUBVE010000037.1, forward strand.
ATTACCCCAATGCTGAGTCAGGGCTTTTTGCATGGCTTGAATCGCTTCTGGGCGTGCGGGCGTTGTGGCACTATAGTCGAGGTAAATTTGCATGATAAATAACTAATTAATGAAAGTTGACTGTTGACTGCTGACTGCTGACTGCTGACTGTTGACTGTGGACTGTTGACTGTTGTGAGTGGCTACCAATAACCAATAACTGATGACTAACTTCCTGGTTTACAGACGTTGTAGTCTTCGTGCGACAATACTTTTTGGGGAATTAAGAAAGTGCCGCAATCTTCACAAAGCATTCTGTAGTTGCGAGTTACAGGAATACTGATTATCAAACGGTTGTGACGCAGGCGTTTGCCGCCGAAATCTCTGTAATTCTTATTGTCGCCCAAAGCTGCTATAATTGACCGGGCTTTAGTAACTACGTGGTCGGGCAGGCCTCTGAGATCGATGATATCTCGAGCAAATGATGCTTCCCTCTCTTGCTTTTTGGTTTGTTTTTGTGTCAGCACTTCAACGTAATGCTGCTGCGCCACCAACTCTTGCGTGCAGCGATGGCACGCTTTACCATATCCTTTGTGACCGCACGGAAAAATTCTTTTTCTTTTAGCCATAAAGCAGCGGTATCGGGTTTGACCCACGCCCCTGAATGCTGCTACCCTACCAGTGATGCTTCCGGCATCGAGGCAGTTCTACAAGACGTAAAATCTGTTCCCTTGCATAAATTTAATAGGTTGTAACTTTACTTGATCCAATAGCTTTGAACTGTGGTTCGGCTAATAACCTCTATATTTTTTAAAATTTTGTGGCTGTAATTTATTATCATTTACTCGGTTTCTGCTGTGCTGGGCTGGTGGCGATCAATCTGGCGGGCTGCGGACAAACAAAGCAAGACGTGCAGAATTTACCTCTCAGTCTGGCTCCATTGCCTCAAGACCCCTTGTTGCAAGTATACTTCAATCAGTCGATCGCTTCGAGTTATACAGAGCCTTACCGCCAGCAAACTAGACCTGGAGATGATTTAGAAAACTTGATCGCTGTTGCGATCGCCAGTGCTGGATCGACGGTAGATGTAGCGGTTCAGGAGTTTCGCTTGCCCAGTATTGCGAGGGTTTTGGCCGATCAACAGCGATCAGGAATTAAAGTTAGATTAATTGTGGAACATATCTATAGTCGCCCTTGGAGCGATTTTACAGCTCAGGATTTAGCGAAATTACCGGAAAGAGAGCGCGATCGTTATACCGAATTTCTGCAACTTGCCGATCGCAATAAAGACGGTAAATTGAGTGCCGATGAAATCAAGCAAAACGATGCTTTGGTAATTGTCAAAGATGCGGGGATTCCTGTAATTGACGATACTGCTGACGGCAGTAAAGGCAGTGGTTTGATGCACCACAAATTTGTGGTAATTGATGGCCAAACGGTAATCGTCACTTCTGCTAATTTTACCACAAGCGATATACATGGCGATTTCAAGACAGCCGCAAGTCGCGGTAATGCGAACAATTTGGTGAAAATTGAAAATGCTCAAATAGCGCAACTATTTACTCAAGAATTTAACATCATGTGGGGCGACGGACCCGGAGGCAAACCGGACAGCAATTTTGGCATCAAAAAGCCGTTTCGTCAAGGGCAAAAAGTAAGAGTAGGGAATGCGACAGTGGCGGTGCAATTTTCGCCGACTTCCCAGACTTTGCCTTGGGAAAAAAGCGTTAACAGTTTGATAAACCGAAATTTGGGTAGTGCGAAAAAGTCGGTTGATTTGGCATTGTTTGTATTTTCGGCTCAGCGGTTGTCAAATACTTTGGAAATTGAAGCTGGGCGAGGAGTTGCGGTGCGAGCTTTAATTGACTCTAATTTTATTTATCGCTCTTACAGTGAAGGGTTGGATATGATGGGGGCGGCTTTGATGCAAGATTGTGGGTTAGAAACTGACAATCGCCCTTGGAGAAAGCCGCTGACTACGGTGGGAGTACCCCTGTTACCAATGGGCGATCGCCTGCACCACAAATTCGGCGTTGTGGACGGCAAAACGGTGCTTACAGGTTCTCACAACTGGAGTGAGGCGGCAAATCACGGGAATGACGAGACGCTGCTGGCGATCGAGAGTCCCGTAGTTGCAGCCCATTTTGAGCGGGAGTTTGATCGGCTTTACAAAGGTGCAACCTTGGGAATCCCCGCCCGAATCAAACAGAGAATTGATGCTAAGAAAAAAGAGTGCGATTCACTACAAGCAGCATCAAAAGCGACGAGTGCTAAACCTCAAATTGCTGGAGGTAAAAAGTTAGTTAATTTGAATGCCGCGACTCAGGAAGAATTAGAAACCTTGCCTGGGGTTGGCCCGAAGTTAGCCGAGAGAATTATTGCAGCGCGGCAACAGCAACCTTTCACCTCTTTGGAAGATGTGGCACGGGTACAGGGAATCGGGGACAAGATTTTAGATAGATGGCGCGATCGAGTAACTTGGTAATTAAGTTCGTACTCAGGACTTCAGTCCTTCCTTTCGCAACTCAGCATCAAAGAGTCAATTTCTCACTATAAACCTATTCGATCCACTTTGACAACACATCTGCTCTCAAGTTAAAATAACTCCTAAACAAAATGCTATCTATTCACATTAGAGGTATAGAGAGATGAAACACGCCAGATATTTTACGGGGAAAGCACCAATCAAATTCCTCGCTATTTTGGTGGGGGCATTTTTTTTGATTCTAGCAGCTTTCACAGTCAGCGCCCAGCCGACTAGCGAAGCACAATTTAGGGTCAAAAACGAAAACGCTTTTAATATTAATTTGATTCAATTTAAGCGCATTGAATATGTAGGCCCCTGTGCAGGTACTGTCTTCTCCCCTGATTCGCAAAGCGCTCGATTTGTCTCCAGCAAAACTCCTCCCGGCCCTAACAGAAGGGTGATGATTAAAAATGTGACTGACGGCATGGAAACTAACCCTTATCCCTACACAGACAGAGGTTACAACAAAGGTGAGTTTTCCGAGGATTTTGGATTTAAGTTGGGTAACAGTCACAAAACAAGAACTTTTTCGGTTTTAGAGGGAGAAAATAAGTTTCTCTATGAAATCAAAGAAAATGACCAAGTTATAGAACAGGGTGCGCTTACGGCTGAAGTTTCTATACAAAACTTAGGTACTTTTCCCCGTCAGCAAATTTGTCAAGATAAGGTAGAATGTCGGGATACTTCAGACTGTCGCGACAGTAAAGGTAAAAAAAGAAGTTGCAGACGAGAGTGTTTTCCTGTTCAACAATGTCGCTGTCCGTAATTACTTTCTGTCCTAAAATTATTGTTTTAATTAACGGCAGAAGACAAAGAGGAATAACAAACCAGAAAAAAGAGAAGTTATTTTCCGGGAGGGGCAATCACGGGAGATTGCCCCTCCCGGAAAATTATTTGTTTAAGTAATGGGGTGAAAGTAAAATGCTGCTCCTAACACGATGTATGTTGCTAAAAGCAGCACTCCTTCGAGCCAATTAGAACGCCCGTCGAGACTAATTAGATTAGCAATTGTCACTGCGATGGCAACTGCAACTACTTCAAATGGATTGAAATTTAAATCCATCGGCTGATGAATCACTAACCCGATAATCACCAACACCGGCGCTACCAGCAAAGCAACTAGCAAACTCGAACCCATTGCGACAGAAACTGACAAATCCATGTTGTTTTTCATCGCAACTCCCACCGCAGTTACATATTCAGCCGCGCCGCCAACAATTGGCAACAAAATTACCCCTGTAAACAGCGGCGTTAATCCCAATCCTTTGGTAGTTTCTTCGACAACACCTACGAAAATTTCTGATTCAAAAGCAACCGCAACAGTTGATGCAACTAGCACCCCTATCCACAGCCACAAATTCGGTTTGTGCGTAGTAGATTCCTCTTTGGTATTTTGAGGATTTTCTGACTCTAGTTCTAGTAGCCCAACATCGTAAAGATAGCTGTGCGTTTTTAATGAAAATAGGAGAGTTAGAGCGTAAACTGCAATTAGGACGATCGCAGTTATTAAGGAAAGGTTCTGAATGGCGGCGGGTTCGACTCCATTGGATGTGTAAATTACCATTGTCGGCAGCAGGATGGCAATCACTGCTAGAGTCATTGTGGAACCGTTCACCCGCGCGATTATTGGCTTGAATTCCTGTTCTTTGTAGCGAATTCCTCCTAACAGCATGGAAAATCCCATGACTAAGAGCAAGTTGCTGATAATTGTACCGGTTATGCTGGCTTTCACAATGTCAATTAAGCCAGCTTTTAAGGCAACTATGGCAATAATTAATTCCGTAGCATTGCCGAAGACTGCATTTAATAAGCCGCCTATGGAGGGGCCTGTAACGATCGCCACTTCTTCTGTTGCTGTGCTCAACCAAATAGCCAGAGGTATAATGCCTAAAGCGGATGTAATAAAAACTGCGAGGGAACCCCAGTGCAAATACTCAGCAGCGATGGAAATGGGGATAAAAATTAACAGCGCTATGGAAAGAATTTTTTTGATTGACATAGGAACTCGGATGGTGTATGGAAGGGTGAGGTCGAGTTGTCGGGGCGATCGTCAAGTTGATTTTACACTATTCAACTATTCTCTGGCTGTTCGGGTGGCGAGTGCGATCGATAAGTGGGAATTTTTAACCGCAACTGCACCCAGATCGAGGCAGATTGAATATAATAGAATTATATCGACATCGGTGAAAAGATATGTCTCAATCTGTAGTGCCAGTTGTTGAATCAAAGCAAATTGATACTTCACCCACCTTGACCTTTGAAGAATACCGATTTTATCAAACTGATTCCGATCTACAATATGAACTGTACAAAGGCAAATTAATTCCGATGCCAACCGCAACAGTTTTACATATCAAAATTTGCGAATACTTAGTTTACAAATTGCAGCGTTACCTAGCGGAACACAATCTTGACTTAGTAGCAAAAACAGGGCTGGGAGTAAGAACAGAAGAAGATATCTCTCGGATTCCTGATGTAGTTGTTTGCACTCAAAGTCTTTTGGAACAAGCTGCTGCTAGACCAGGTTCGGGTATCCTCGATTTTGAGGAAAAGCCCCTGTTAGTCATAGAAGTAGTGAGTCAAAATCGGCGTGCAGATTATGTGATTAAACGAGCTGAGTACGAACTAGCTAACGTACCTGAATATGTAATTGTTGACCCTACACCTAACAAGGAACTGGTGAGAGTTCTAGCCTTTCCTGAAGGTGAAGACATCTATACCCAGACAGATTTTGTGCCGGGGCAACAAATGGTGTCTGTAGTATTTCCAAATCTGACATTATCAGTGAATGAAATACTGTCTCCGCCATTAGTTGAAGGGTTGATTAAAGCAGAACAAGCTCGCTTCCAGGAACTTGAGCAGCAAGCTGCGGTGGATCGCCAACGGGCTGAAAGATTGGCGGTGAGGTTGCGAGAATTAGGAGTAGATCCCGATCGCATTTAGGATCTTCGATGACCCAGAATTCATGAGTTAATTATTATTAGTTATATCAAATCCGCGCTGCATCAGAATTATTCAGATATCTCTGATTTTCATCTGCGTGAATCCGCGTTCATCCATTGTCATCTGCGGTTGCAAAATTCTCTTTTTTTGACCGCAGATACAGGCAGATAAACACAGATCAACGCAGATGAGTTAGATATATCGATCGGGCTTGATACTGTGCAACTATTCAACCCAACGCACCCGAACAAAATGAGCTTCGCGTCCCCAGAAGTCGTGACTTACAGTAATATCAACCACACTCAAATTAAACGGAATAGCAGTTGTGACGTAACGCTGAGCCAGAGATCCCACATCAGGAGCTAACTGAGCCGCAGCCGCCGCCGCTGCACCCAAACCTAACAGTTGCAGAATGGGCCCGCGAGGTAGGGCTAAATTGATGCCGACAGCAAGTCCTGCCGTTAGCAGCATTGCCACCGACACATTTGTGCCACAGCGGGGATGTACAGCTAAATCCCACTCTCCGCTGGCAATCCGCTGCAAAGCCTCGCGCACTGCCTGACGCAACTGTGCAATGTTAACGTGGCCATAAAGATAAAACCCTTGGTCTGTGGACATCCCGCCCAATAACTCATTATCGGTTCTTGCTGTCGTCGCACCAAGCGATTGGCCCAGTACCCAAACAGTAGCGTGTTCCAAAGCATGAACTTGGCGCAGAGTCAAGACTTCCTTCAAACCGGGCAGAAAATTGAGTTGTCGCAACAAATCAGCATCTTGAGTCCGCTGCGGGGCAAAGTCGAAGGGAAACTCGCCGGTGCGGCCGGAAGCAGAAGCAGTAGTTGTCATATCAAAACGCCTCCATTAACTCCATTAAGTGGATATTTAACATTAGCAATTCGGTTGAGAAAAAGCAGGTCCTAAGTTATCAATAGTTTTGACTTTAACACCTAGCAATGGCAGGTTTTGTGCAAAAATTATTAGCCCTCAACCTGCCCTTACTAACCGATCGCACTTATTCCCAGTTTATTGCTCTACCCGCTGGCCCTCACGGAATACTCCCGGAATTCGCCGGCCTCTGGTATCGATAATTGTGCCTTTGCCGTGAGGCAATCCCTTGCGTAACTCTCCCTGATAGCGGATACCGTTGGAGAACGAACAGTTACCCCTGCCATCAAGTTCTTGAGTATAGAACTGTCCCGAACACCGACTGCCGTCAGCCCGGGTGAACGCTCCCGTACCTAAAGGCTTGCCCCCTAAAAATTGACCCACAAAGCGATCGCCATTAGCAAAAATGAATTGCCCTTGTCCAGTGGGCACGCCTACTTTTTGATCGAGAGAAAACGACCCTATATAGCGATCGCCATTAGTAAAAATAGCTGTCCCGGAACTAACTTTGCCATCTCGGAATATGCCCTCCACGCGGGCGTCGTCCTTAAATATAAATTGTCCTCGACCATTTGGTTTGCCCAGACGGAACTGCCCCTCATAGCGATCGCCGTTGGAATATATGTATACCCCAGTGCCACTGGGCAAACCGTTCACAAACTGTCCGATGTAGCTATCACCACTGTCATAATCGCACCTAACTCTACCTGTAGCGATAGCTGGCACGCAGCGACCGGTTTTAGCTTCTGTTCCTTGCGCCATTGAGGGCAAGGGATAAGTCGCGTAACTACCAATTCCCAAAACTGATGCAACTAATAAAGCGATTCCACTGATCCAAGAACGGGAAATCATCAATCAACTTTCTCCTATGCGGTGTTAGATATTATCTTCTTCTGCCCTTTGTCTTTTGACCCATTTGTTGTCAAAAGTTGGCTGAAAACCTCAATCTATCCTTTACGAAACTCCGGGCTTGCCGTTGCGAAATACCCCCGGAAAGCGCCTACCTCTAGCATCGATCATCGTTCCGACACCGTGGGGTACTCCCTTTCGCAGTTCTCCTACATAGCGGGTACCGTTCGGGAAAGTGCAGGTGACACTAGCGTCAAGTTCTTGATTGAAAAATCTGCCGGAACAGCGAGTGCCGTCTACCCGCACCAATACCCCAGGGCCAAAGGGCGAACCTGCAAAGAATTGTCCTTCGTAGCGATCGCCATTGGTATAAAAAAACTGACCCCGCCCTGATGGTTGACTGCTAATGGCATCAGTCTGAACGTTCCTGACGACTGCGAAGTTTCCGACATAGCGCTCGCCGTTAGGGAACACGACCGTCCCAGATCTCATTGTGCCGTCTTGGAACACGCCTGTGTAGCGGGCATCATCTTTAAAAATGAAAGTCCCTCTACCATTTGGCACTCCATTCCGAAAATTTCCTTCGTAGCGATCCCCATTAGCGTACACGTAGACTCCAGTGCCGTCGGGCAGGCCGTTGACGAAGTTTCCCTCGTAGTTATCGCCTCCCTCGTAATTGCATTTCACTCTCCCCGTCGGAGGGTTTCCTTGGCAGAAGGGAGAGCGTTTTCCTTCTTCGGGTTTTGGATCAGGTGTTGCTTGAGCCATTGATGGCTGGGGATTCAAGAGATTAGTGGCGCTGCCGATACAAGAAGCAACTAATATCACCATCCCTACTTTTTGAATTGAACCGAGCATGATCGATCTCCTTTAACTTTAATTACTAATAGAGATTTTCTAGAAGCTAATACTCGCTGAAAAGTCCTCTATTTTTTAATCCCTTTACTAATTTTACCTTCAGGTTCGAGATCTGCCCTAAATGCAAAAAGGCAAAAACTCTAAGTTTTGCCTTTAGCATTTTTCCTGCTTTACTGTCAATTTTCAGCGTCGCGCTGAGCTATTCGGATTTGGGAGACGGCTAATAACTGCATTGGCCGGTTGTGGTTGGGGACTTGCAGGTTTTTCGCCAACACCTTTGGCTACCTCAACGCCGTTTTCCTCCAGAATCACGATCGGATCGGCTCCTTGCTTGAGATCGACCCGCTTCACCAACACTTGCCCGTTAGACAGCCGCTGCCCGACTTTGACATATCGGCTGGTGGGTTCATTCGGTACTTTGACAATCACTTGCGTCTCGTTCCCGACTTTTACCACCCCGCTGACTTCAGTGCCTGTAGCGATGTCAGTAGAAGGCGGTGGCGGAACTACTGGGATGACGGGAGGAGGCGGCGGATTTGGGTCTACCCACTGGGGCGGGCGTTGGTCTACTGGCAGTTCCGGCAGATCCGGCACTCCTATAGGTCTCGCTGCTATTGGCTGGGGCGGGCGCGGGGGTGCTGGAGGACGGGGAGTCGGCCGATTCCGCGCATCTTGGGGTCTAACTGCTATTGGCCCAGTTCCAGGACGACCGGTGCCAGGACCTCTTGCTACCCTGGCATTGGGGTCTCTCCATTGGGGCGGGCGCTTGTCAACTGGCAGTTCCGGCAGATCCGGGACTCCTATGGGTCTCGCTGCAATGGGTTCGAGTCCAGGCGGGGAGGTACGAGTACGACCTAACTGAGGAGCATTTAGCCCCGGAACAAGGGGCGGCGAGCCAATTTGTCCCCCGGTGCCTCCGGGTAAGGAACCATTTCTGCCACCGCCACCTAACCGAGGAGCAGTTAGCCCTGGAACAAGGGGCGGCGAGCCAATTTGCCCCCCATCACCTCCGGGAAGTAAAGAGCCTCGCCCTCGACCTGGTACTTGCTGAGTGCCCGCTCGACCGCCGGGTGGGCTGGTGACAGCAACCGTCTGACCCGGCCTGTTAATTGGGGGGGGAGCCAATAACTCGGGAAGTTCGGGTAGCACGGCAACTTGTCGCTGTGGAAGTTTGGGGAGTTCTGAGGTAGTCCCACCCGCTCCGTTGGCTCCTGCAGGGATTTGTAATACGATCGGCGGCAGCGGCCCAAAGGGGTCTAACTGAGAAGGATTGGCTGTCACAGGGCCTTGGGGCACCGGCTGAAGCGGAAGCGTTGGATTCCTGTCCTTTTTGTCGCCGATATTTGTTTGAGCCTGTCTTGCTCGTTCGTCTGGGTTGGTCGATCGAATTAACCCAGGAGGCTGGGCGGCTACTATTGGGGACGGGAAAGCCTGAGCTGGTGGGGTGGGGCTGGCAGTGGCTGCCGGAGATGGAGAGGCTGCAATGGGGCTGGGGCTGGGGCTGACTATGTTGTTGGCCTCGTCGCCACCGCATCCTCCGATCGAGAAAGCTAGTAGTCCTATAGTCGCAAAATATAAAAGTTTGTGCATTGCCGATCGCCCCCAAATCCTTAATTTCAAGATTTCCAACAAGGCTCTGCAATTACAGCCTGTTGCCGTTTATAAGTTTATCTGTGTTTCGATGTTATGCGATCGCTTAAAAATTGCCAAGTTTTCTTCATGATCTGATCAGGCTCTTCGGGCGCTGGGTTTTCTGGAGCAAGTTAGGATATCAATGGCGGTCGTTGTTCGACATATTGAATTAATTAAGGTATTTAGATTAATGGCAAAAGTGATTCTCAAGCGGATTTGGCGATCGGGCTTGCTTTTTGCGACTGTTTTGGTGGGTGTGGGCTCGGTGGGGGGCGGCGAGGTGTATTCTCATTCACATCAGCCAGAAACCCAGGTGATGACATTGGTGCCTGATGTGAGTTCCCAGCAGATCGATCGCACGATCGCAGGATCGGGATTCACAACTGGCAAATTGTACTCTCAGTTTTGGAACCCATCCAATCCTGGTGCCAAACCCCCAGCCAATCAACGGGCGAAGCCACCGGGAAATCCACAGGTATTTCAAGCTAAAATCAAGCGCCGCGCAGGCGGGACGCCGGTGATTGATGTGGTATTTAACGGCAACAAGACTTTTGAGATGATTCTCGATACCGGGGCTAGCGGCACTTTGATTTCTCAGCGGATGGCTACTGCACTGGGAGTAAGGCCGGTGCGTACCGTGAGAGCGGGGATCGCTGACGGTAGCGTTGTCGAGTTCCCGATCGGTCTGGTGCGATCGATTCGGGTTGGGGGTGCTGTGATCCAAAATGTCGAAGTGGCGATCGCCAAACAAATGCCAATAGGTCTGCTCGGTCACGATTTCTTTGGCAATTACGATATCAAAATTAAAAAAGATGTTGTAGAATTTTATGTCCGCTGAAAGTGAGCTGATTCGGAAACGGATTTTTGCTCAACAGGTTTAAAGTTATTCCCAGCCCAGTCAAACCTGTTTAATCTATTCCTTAAGGCAGTAGTAAAAGTCGGCAATCTGTGGTAGTCTTCTCAGTGTTTAAATAGCAAGCTACCGTTGAACAATTCGTGAAAATGCGCCGGCAAAAGCAGGGTCGCTGTTGGTGAGATCGGTAACAGCCTCGGACTGTGCATTCACAGTACAGGGCAAGGCAATCAATTAAACAATTCCCAAAGCAGGTCGAGATTAGTTCCCAAAATACTGTGGCTAAGGGAATTTTGGTAGGCATGGTTCAGCCGGAGCCTAGAAAATATGTAAACTGATTAGCGGCAGATGTTCCGCAAGATCGGAAATACATGACGATCGAGAAATTAATTATTGTAAATAAGGTATTCGCATGGCACAAGCGTCTGTATCTCCTGTAGTGCTGATTATTCTAGACGGCTGGGGTTATCGTGAAGAAAAAGACGGAAATGCGATCGCCGCTGCAAAAACACCCGTGATGGACAGTCTCTGGGCCGCTTATCCCAGAACTCTGATTAAAACAGCGGGCCGGGCGGTAGGGCTGCCAGACGGGCAAATGGGTAACTCAGAGGTTGGTCACTTGAATCTGGGCGCGGGCCGCGTGGTTCCTCAAGAGTTGGTGCGGATCTCGGATGCAGTGGAAGATGGTTCTTTGCTCAACAACCGCGCGCTGGTTGAGCTTTGCGAGAAAGTCCGCGCCACGGGCGGTAAGTTGCACCTGACTGGTCTTTGTTCTGAAGGTGGGGTTCATTCCCATCTCAGTCATATTAAGGGTTTGCTGCTATTAGCAAAGGCACAGGGAATTTCTGAGGTTTGCATTCACGCGATTACAGACGGTCGTGATACTACTCCGAAAGAGGGTGTCGAAGCTTTAGGCAAGATTGAAAGTTATATCGCAGAGGTCGGGGTGGGTCGGATTGCGACCATTAGCGGCCGCTACTACGCGATGGACAGGGACAAGCGCTGGGATCGGGTGCAACGCGCTTACGAGGTGATGACGACTGAGGGTGCTCCTGACGGTCGATCGGCTGTGGATGTGTTGCAGGCCTCCTATGCTGAAGGAGTGACCGACGAGTTTGCAGTTCCGACTCGAATTGCCCGCGGAGCAGTGGCATCCGGCGATGGGGTAATTTTCTTCAATTTTCGCCCGGACAGGGCTAGAGAATTGACTCAGGCTTTTGTATCTCCCGATTTTAAGGGGTTTGAACGGCAGTTAATTGAACCCCTGGCGTTTGCGACTTTTACTCAGTACGACCCGAAACTGTCGGTAATGGTGGCTTTTGAACCGCAGAATTTGAACAATATTCTGGGCGAGGTGATTTCTAAGCACGGTTTGCAGCAGTTGCGGACGGCGGAAACTGAAAAGTACGCTCATGTGACTTATTTTTTTAATGGGGGTCTGGAAGAGCCTTTTATCGGGGAACACCGGGAGTTGGTGCAGAGCCCGATGGTGGGGACTTACGATGAGGCGCCCCAGATGTCGGCGGACTTGGTGACGGATGGGGTGGTGACGGCTTTGGAAAGAGGCATCTATTCGTTTATGGTGATTAATTACGCTAACCCGGATATGGTTGGTCATACGGGGATGATGGATGCGACGATAATTGCGATCGAAACTGTGGATAAATGTTTGGGGCGGCTGTTGAGCGCCATTAGTAAAGCTGGAGGTACGGCAATTATTATTGCTGACCACGGAAATGCTGAGCAGATGTTTGACGACGACGGGAATCCCTGGACGGCTCACACTACTAACCCGGTGCCGTTTATTCTGGTAGAAGGCGAAGGTCGGAAGATTCCGGGTCACGGAACGGATGTTCCTCTGAGGGCGGATGGTTGTTTGGCGGATATTGCGCCGACGATTCTGGAGCTGTTGAGGTTGCCTCAGCCCTCGGAGATGACGGGACGTTCTATGATTCGATCGGCTGAGTTTGAAGTTCGCGCCAATCGCACTCCTGTGCGAGTCCGATTGTAGTAGGGACGCAGCAGTAGGGACAAAGGCTTTCGCCCTTCTTCGTGTCAATTTAACGTCAAACCCAGTCACAGAATTGCTGTTTGACTATTAAGCCTAGATCCCCCCTAGCCCCCCTTAAGAAGGGGGGAACCGGAAATGGATCGAAGTCCCCCTTTTTAAGGGGGATTTAGGGGGATCGGGACTCAGGTAAAAACGAGATTTATCAAGGCTTTCAGGCTTAAGTTGACACGCCTTGGGCTCTTGGAGTGTCTCTGCATAAATTGTGTGCGATCGACCAAATTTGATATGATAATAAATTACCGATTACTAATTACCAATTACTCCAGATTATGAATATTGTTTCTGTGTTACAAGTTATCTGGTCTTTGTCTGCTTTAGGACTTGTGATTTTTGTGTTGCTGCACAGTCCTAAAGGCGATGGCATTGGAGGGATTGGTGGACAAGCTCAATTGTTTACCAGTGCCAAGAGTGCAGAAACGAGTCTGAACCGGATTACTTGGGGTCTGTCTATTGTTTTTATGGGTTTGACTGTGATTTTGAGTGCTGGTTGGTTGACGCCTAAGTTATAAGATTCGGATTTTTAACCGCAGATGAACGCAGATAGACGCAGATAATCTCAAGTTCATCTGCGTTTATTTGTGTCTATCTGCGGTTGCAAAATGCGGTTGTGGAAAGTTACGGTAAAATCTCGATTGCTGGCTGGTTTGGGATTGGCTTTATGTTGTTTTAGCCTGATAATTTTTACTCAGGTTAATACTCCGGCGGCGAGTCTTTCTCCTCTCCCGAATAGTTTGCCACATCCACAGGTTCACCCTTTGCCACCAATGCTAGCGAATTGGCAAGATTCCACGGATAGCGGTGATTATTTTGACCTGGTTAAGCCACCGACTTTCGGTCATTTGCTATGGTCTAAGTTTCCCATTCAGGTTTATGTTGAGCGTCCAGTTGATGCTAATAGGTCTGAAGAATGGGTGGCGGCTGTGTTGGATGTGGTGCGGGAATGGGGGGTTTATTTGCCTTTGGAAGTGGTGGATAGTTCGGAGGTGGCTGATATTAGGATTTTACGTCGGGCTCCGCCTTTGCGTCAAGGGGTTTTGCGATCGCGCTCTGGAGAGGCTACCTATGAATTGTACGCCCGTCGGGATGGGGATAAAACCGTGTTATCTCATCGGTTTTCGGTTTATTTGAATCCGAATCAAGTGGGTAAGTATATTCCGGCGACGGCGCGGCACGAGTTGGGTCATGCTTTGGGAATTTGGGGCCACAGTTTGATAGAAACTGATGTGCTTTATTTTTCTCAAGTGAGAAACCCTCCGCCTATTTCGGCTAGGGATGTTAATACTTTGAAGCGCGTTTACGAACAGCCGACTCGGTTGGGGTGGTAATATTAGTTTTGATATGTAAAATCGTGTCAGTAAAAAAATGAAAGATGAAGCTTTTGGCATTGTGCCAGTTTTTGCGACTGAAACTGATAGTTTGTTTTTGTTGATTCAACATCAAGCGGGACATTGGGCGTTTCCTAAAGGTCACGCGAATCAGGGAGAATCTGCGCTAGAAACGGCGAAGCGGGAGTTTGAGGAGGAAACTGGCATCCGTGATTGTGAAGTGCTTGAGGAGCCTAGTTTTGTGGAACGTTATTCCTTTGTTAAGGAAGGGAAGCCTAGTTCTGTGGAACATTATTCCATTGCCAAGGAAGGGGAATCAATTGAAAAGACTGTTACTTATTTTTTGGCTTTTGTAAATTCAAGGGAAGTTCAGTTGCAAGTAGAGGAAGTTCAAAATTCGGCCTGGAGTTCCTTTGAGGATGCAGTTAAGCTGATTACTTTTGATGGGAATCGGCAAGTTTTAAGGGAAGTCAAAGCATTTTTGGACGCGAGGAAAGAGTGTTAATCAGTCTTGGACACACACTTGTTTATGTAGGATGTGCATTGTTCACTTTACGTTATAAGTAGCCTGTCAAAGCACTTTTTGCGTCCGCGACTGTTAATATCTAGACCGGTTATATGATCGCAATTAAGTTTGTAGTAAGGACTTTAGTGCTTAGTGACTGCAAGCTTTAAGAGAGAGCTCGATTCCTTACTACAAACAAATTATTTGGTTAGATACCCAACTTCTTCAATAAGTCGGGGATCTAGGTATTCGGTGTGATTATTTGTTGATTTTCTGGGCTTCGGCGTGGTGTTGCAAGCGAGAGAAGACGTTATAGGCGTCGGGGCCGGGAGTATTGTGTTCGGCAGCGCCGTCGATGGGGCCGTCAATGGCTTTCCAAGCAGGAATTCCGCCTTTTAGTTCGGCTACTTTTCTAAAGCCTGCTGCGCGCAGAAGATTGGCAGCTTCGGCGGTTTGTTCGTCGTTTTCGCCGTAGATGTAGATATCGCGGATGGGTTCTAAACTCGATTGTGCTCGGGCGACTAATTCGTCCATTGGCATCATTACGGCGCCGGTAATGTGGCTTTTGGTGAAGCTTTCAAAATCACGAGCGTCGATGATTGTGAGTCCGGGTTCGCCCCAATCTAAACGGGCTTTGAGGTCGTGGCTAGATGCTTGAGCTTTTAAACCGGGAGGGGTGGGAGTCAAATCTGGAAGTTTTTCTTTGATGTCGGAAATTTGGTCGGGAATATTTTTCATGGGTAAAATGTTGTTCAATGTTTTGATTGCCATTGCAATGTAACAAGATGTTTAGGTTGAATTCGTCTTTCTAAAGGCAGAATCCGGCATTGAACTAAAGTCGCAGTTAAGCTGGTTTGCTGGATTGTTAGCTGCGGTTGGGATCGCTACATTTGTTGAGGTTGCTAGGAGGTAGCGGGCTGTGCTTCAGATGGTTTCTATCTTATTTGTGGCGGAGAATGGGACGTGCGATCGCTCATTAGATCCGATATTTTATCAAAAAGTCACATTTTAGTCAATGCCTATTATTTTTAAATGAAATTTGCATAAGTTGTGCGTAGCCTCGCGCGGATTTTGGCGGAAAAGTTTAAATGTTTGCAAGCAAGGTTTCTGGTAAAATTCAAGAGTAAAAACAAGTATTTAAAGGTATGAATATGTCTGAAAAAGATGAAATTTCGGTGTCTAACACTTTGACAGCCGAAGAGCAAGCGGTGTGGGATGCGAAGGCGAAAGTTAGGGTACTGCTGAATTTGTGGGATTTGGGCGGCGGGAAGATGAAGGTGAAAAAGGGGGATTTGACTAAGCGGATTGTGCGGACTAATGAGACGAGTCAGAGATATGTGGAAGTGCTCGGCGAGTTGCAGGCGACTGGGGCGATCGAGTATTCGCTGGTAAATCGGGTGACGCTGGTGGAATTGAGCGCGAAAGGGAAAGAAGTTTTAGCGGAAGGCTTGAAAAGTAAGGATTCTCTGTTTGAGTTTGATGGTTCTCAAATTGGTACTCGGCTGGGAAATTCTTTGTTGAAGTGGATTCGGCATCAGGATGGTGCGGCGAGTGTTGGGGTTGAGAAAGGGAAGGAGGATGTAGGGACGATCGGAGTTTGACACATCATCTCAATTAATTAACAAGGAACATGAACCATTCCAATTGCGAAACCGATAGCGGCTGGCCCGATCGCGAGAGATTTCCGTATAACTACGCAAAATCTAGCGTGGGATCGATTATCGAGAAGGATCTGCGCCGCTCAAAAAACCCACTAATTATTACGGGCTACGCTTCACTGGAAAAAATTATCGATTTTCTGGCGGATTGTTATAGTAGTTGGCAAAGTAATCCAGATGCTTTTGAGCAAATCCGCATCTTGCTCGGTAATGAACCATATCCAACAAAAGCTCAGGAGTTTCCCTCCTCCCACAAGTTTTCTCAGGAAATAGAAGATTACTGGATGGAGCAAGGTATCTCTATCCGTAAATGTGGGAAAGTTATTGCTGCGATCCAGTTACTCAAAACAGAAATAGTAGAAACCAGGATTGCTAAGGAAAAACCCATCCACGCCAAAATTTTTCACGGAGATAGTGCTATTACCCTTGGTTCTAGTAATTACAGCACTTCAGGTTTAAGCTACCAAATTGAAGCAAATGTTAGGTTTCAAAATTCAAAAAAAGAGAAACCACGATTCGATGAAGCTTGTCAGTTGGCCGAAAAGATTTGGAATTTAGGAAGATGCTACAATGACGAATTAATCGATTTATTAACAAGGCTTCTCAGCAAGGAAACATGGGACGTGACTTTAGCAAGAGCTTGTGCAGAATTGCTAGAAGGTGAGTGGGCAAAAAAATACAAACCAACCAATTATTGGAATGATGAACCTCTGCTTTGGCCGTCTCAAGAACAGGGAATAGCTCAGGCAATTTGGGTCATTGAAAATGTTGGCAGCGTGCTCGTAGCCGATGCAACGGGTTCAGGTAAAACTCGAATGGGCGTCCACCTAATCAAAAATGTAATCAATCACATTTGGGGAACTGGGCGGGTGCGGAAAGGCGATTCAGTGTTAATTTGTCCGCCTAAAGTCCTAAACTCTTGGGAGAAAGAGATTGGGAATTGCGAGGGCGCCCATCTCCTTGCTTACTCTCACGGCTCATTGAGTAGTGCCAAATCTAAGAAGCACCAGCATCTTATTGATGTTATCCGTCGTGGTCAAGTCCTTGCTGTCGATGAAGCGCATAACTTTTTCAACGACAGTTCTAATCGGACGCAGGCACTCTTTAGCAACATTGCTGACTATGTATTGCTGTTTACAGCTACTCCGATCAACAAAGGAGTTAAGGATTTGCTTTCCATCGTGGAATTGTTAGGAGCTGACAACTTTGATGATGAATTGGTGGAATCTCTTAAATCGCTATGGAGCCAGCACGAGAAACAGAATGAAAGGATGCCAAAAGAGCTTAGCAATAACCTGCGGAGAGCGATTCAGCAATTTACTGTTCGGCGAACAAAAGGTCTGTTTAATAGTATGATAGCTCTCGAACCCGAACGTTATAAGAATACGTTGGGTGCTCTATGTCGCTATCCGAAAGAGATATCAAAAGAGTATGATTGCGGTGAAACTGATCGCGATCGCAACTTAGCCCAACAGATTCGTCAAGCCACTGACAGACTGCGCGGTTTAGTATACCTGAAGGAAATTTCCGAACTACCAAAATTTCTTCGTAAGCAAGGCTGGAGCGAAGAAAAGTATCTTGAAGCACGCCTGAAAAGTGCTAAGGTACTGCCTGCTTATCAGGTTATGGCTTGCTTGCGATCTTCTCGTGCGGCACTGATAGAACATATTTATGGAACTGATCGTGCACAGAACCACTTCTACATTGATCCTAATACCAGAATCAAGAAAGACACAGGTAATTTAATCAAAACATTGGAGAAAATATCAGGCGAAACAGCAAAAAATAAGCTGGGCATTAAACTGCCTGAATGGCTGAGCGATCCTGCCAGACATAAAGAAGCTTGTGAGGAAGAAATAGAGGTTTACACAGATATTGCTAATCTATGTGAAAAGATTTCGGACTCGCGAGAAAACACTAAAGCAGCGCATCTGGTCAACCTATTAAAGCATCACAAACTGATGATAGTTTTCGATAGTCGTTTGATTACTCTTCATCAGATTAAACATTTCCTGGAAAGAGAAGGGGTTAAGACGCTGATCGCAACTGGAGATACAACAACAGACTACGATCGGGTTAATGAGTCATTTAAACTTGGTTCCGAGGAATCTAGAGTCATTGGGTTATGTTCAGATGCAATGTCGGAGGGGGTCAACCTCCAGCAAGCTTCCGCCGTTGTTCAATTGACGATGCCCAGTGTAATTCGCTTGGCAGAACAGCGGATAGGTCGGATCGCTCGCATGGACAGTCCTCACCCTGCGATTGAAGTATGGTGGCCAAAAGATAGCAACGAGTTTGCCCTGCGGTCTTCGGAGAGCAAATTTGTAGCTCGCCACAATCTGGTGTCTGATTTGCTGGGGTCAAATATATCACTACCCGATCACTTATCACCAGAGGAAGACACAGAATCATCAGATGAAGTGATTGCATCGATGGCAGAACTTGCTAATAATGAAGAGCAAAAAGCAAGTGAAATCTGGACATTAAACGATGTTTTTGACCCGGTGCGATCGCTCGTAGATGACGAGCAGAGCCTAGTTTCATGCCAAGTCTACGATCGTGTACGAGCAGCAAATAAAGTACGGACTTCTTTGAGTCTTGTTTTCTCTAAAAACGGCTACCCTTGGGCTTTCTTTGCCATTGCCGGAACAGAATGGGGTTCACCCCGCTGGGTCTATTTCGATTTTTTGGAAGGCAAGCCGATAACGGAGTTGGATTACATTAGTAAAAAACTCAAAGAAAATCTGGGTGCAGAGGTTAATAATTTTCCGCTAGGAGAAGAAGCTTCTTGGTGCCTAGAAGATTTCTTAGGTAAGCTTATGAAGGCAGAAAAAGAGATGCTACCAAAGAAGAAGCAGCGTGCTCTTGAGCTGATGAATAAAGTTCTTGAAGAATACAAGAATAAATCTGTTCAAGACCAAGACAGAGAGCGTGAAAAATCTGTCAACGATTTGCTTTCTCTGTTTAATAAAGTACCATCGATGAGAGAAGTCCCAAGCAGGGAAGTAGATTTAAACATTTTAGCCGAGTGTTGGCTCGATTTAATTCAGCCTAGATGGTTCGAGCGCCTGCAAGAACCCCGTTCTGAACCTCTGCGACTTAAAGACCTATATCAAAATTTAATTGAGCATCCGATTCTTACAGAAAAACTAAAAGATGCGCTTAAAGTTGATACAGTCAAACCCCTTGAGGAGCGGATTGTTGCTGCAATTATTGGCGTGCCTTGAAATTGTTTTACTTTTGACGGGTTACTTAGGGCGAATTAAAGGAGATAATGGGCAAAGCGATCGCTTTTATTTCCTGCGCGACTTGCCACTAGATGATTGAGATACCTTAAGGGCGATTCCCTGCGGGATATCTTCGCTTCACGTACTTCATCCAATTTCCTACACAGCATCAGGATCTACGCCCAACTCCCGCAACCTCGCCGCCAACCTTTCAGCTTTCTGCAATTGAGCTTGTTCTGCCTTAATTAACCCTTCTACCAATGGCGGATCTAAAATTTCATTGACTGATAATCTCAGATTGGGAAATACTACAGATACCATTTCCTCACCCGGCAAGTAATCTACCTGTGTATAAACGTCATCACCTTCGGGAAATGCCATAACTCGCACCCGCTGCCTGTTTTGTGTCGGATCAACAATCACATATTCCGGCACGTTAGCCTGTTCGTATTCTGTTCGTTTAAGTACATAATCTGCTCGCCGATCTTGGCTCACTACTTCTACTACAAATAAAGGTGTTTCGCTCAAGTCTAAGATGCCAGAACCGGGTCTGGCAAGAACTTGTTGCCACAAACTTTCTGTGCAAACAACTACATCGGGAATGCGGGATGTAGCATCTTCTGTTCTGACTCCCACAGAAGTTTTTACGACTAAATCCAGATTATGTTCAGCTAGGTAACGCTGCAATTTATAAACCCAAAATTCGCAGATGCTTGTATGTAATGCGCTAGCCGTTGCCATCGGTATTAATTTGCCTTTGTACAATTCATATTGTACATCGTCATTGCTTTGATAAACTCTGTACTCTTCAAAAGTTAATGTCGGCGAAGTATCGAGCTGTTTTTCTTCGACTGCTGGCACAACAGATTGAGACATATATTTTTACCTATCTCGATAGTTTTCTATTATACTCAATTTTAATTTTAACACTCAAGGCATTGAGTACGAAAAGATCGATCGCCCTTATTGACAATCAAGCAATTTGATCCGGTTAAATATTTAGTTCAGTTCACCATTTGGGCGATCGGCTTAACAAGGCTGTAGCTGCCTCACTGTCGAGAGGTTTAGAGAAAAAGTATCCCTGACCGTACTCGCAGCCGATCGCCCGCATTTGAGCCAATTGGACAGCGGTTTCGACACCTTCTGCCACTACCTCCATCCCCAAACTGCGGGCCAGCATGACGATCGCCCGCACGATTTCCAAATTTTCGCCCATTTCCCCAATGCGACTGACAAAAGAGCGATCGACCTTCAAAATATTAATCGGGAACTTGTGCAAATAACTCAGAGACGAATAACCAGTGCCGAAATCATCAATACACAGCCCGATCCCCAAATCTCTCAACTGCGAAAGCATCGCCGCCGCCGCTTCCCCATCTTCCATCACCACAGTCTCAGTAATCTCCAACTTCAAACAGCGAGCGTCAACACCCGTTTCCTGCAAAACTTGCTTAATTTGCTCGATCGATTCCGGTTCCGCAAACTGCCTCCCCGAAAGATTTACTGCGACTGTCAGCGGCGAATTTCCCACAGGTAAATTCAAACTCTGCCACTTAATAATTTGGCGGCAGCTTTCGTTCAAAACCCACAAACCCAAAGGCGTAATTAACCCTGTTTCCTCCGCCATTGCAATAAATTCCATCGGGGAAACTAAACCCCTTTCCGGGTGCAGCCAGCGCACCAGCGCCTCAAATCCGATAACTAATCCGCTTTTCAAACAAACGATCGGCTGATAATAAACAGTAAAAGGACATTCCAATTTTAAAGTAGTCAATTGCGACTTCGGACGCTCCAATCTCCGATCAATTTCACTCATCTGCGAGTTGTCTACCGCCGTCCCACAGGCGAAATCCACTATCGAAGATTTCAAATTTAGTTCTTCAACCGACTCCCGCAAATCGTGTTCCAAGTGCATCAAAGCCACAGCCTGAGTGTGCATCGCACTGGTAAAAACTTCGTAGCGAGCTTTACCGAGAGCTTTTGCCCGGTACATCGCAATATCAGCATCGCGCAAAATATCTCCCGGCCACTGATATTTGTTGGTACTTAAGGCAATGCCGATGCTAGCAGTAATTAAAACTTTATTACCTTCCAAATAAAGCGGTCGTTCGATCGTTTTGAGAATTTCCTTTGCTTGGGCGATCGCCTCATCAACACCGTGAATTTCTTCCAGCAAAATCACAAACTCATCTCCCCCCAGACGAGCCACCGTATCGCCTGGCCGCAAACAAGTCAAGAGACGGCGAGCCACAGCCACCAACAGCCGATCGCCCGTGCGGTGTCCCTGACTGTCATTAATCACCTTAAACCTGTCCAAATCCAGAAACAGCACCGCAAACTGCTCGCTCGGATGCCGTTGCGCGCGGGCAAAAGCTTGCCCCAACCTGTCAGTCAACAAAGCACGGTTGGGCAACTCTGTCAGCGCATCGTGCAAAGCATCGTGCAACAGTTGTTCTTCAGCCATCTTGCGCTCAGTCACATCGTGACAGTTGACCACAATTCCCCGCACCGAAGGTTCGTTGAGCAAATTCGTCGCCACCGCTTCCAACACGCACCAGGAACCGTCCTTGTGCTGCACTCGGTATTCCGCCATTCCCAGGCTAACTCTCGGCGTTTGCATGACACCTTTGAACACTTGATCCACAATCAGCAATTCGTCAGGGTGAATCAAGTCAAATATAGATCTGCCGAGGATTTCCGCCGTCGGGTAGCCCAAAATCCGCTCTAGGGAAGGAGATACATAGCGGCAAAAGCCTTTCTCGTCGAGAATCACAATAATGTCTCTAGCATTTTCAATCAGTGATCGAAAGCGCTTCTCGCTTTGCCGCAGCTCTTGTTCCGTGCGCTTTTGGTCGGTAATATCGGTATTCATGTAAATCAGACCGACAATTTTCCCTGTGCGGTCTTTAATAGCATCTGCCCGCAGCAACACCTGCAAAGTTTCACCGCTTTTAGTACGGTTGGTAATTTCACCAAACCAAGAATAACCTTGGGCGATCGTGTCGAGTACCTCCCTGGCGACTGCGGGGTCAGCAAAAACTGCCGATATGCCTCCGGCTAGTTTAAATTCCTCTGCGGTGTCCCATTCAAATAGCTGAGAGAACGCTTGATTTTGATAGATGTGAGTGCCGTTCGCATCGCTGATGCCGATCGCGTCACTCGAACTTTCCACCGCCTTGCGAGTCAGCACCAGAGCTTCTTCTGCCCGCTTGCGCTCGGTAATGTCAATCCCTACCAGACAAGCTGCTTTGCCCCGATCGTACTTTTGAGCCACAATCAAATAGTATCCCTCCGACTCTCCCCCGTCGGTTTGTACCTTAACGTTGAGTTCTTTAACCGCTTCCGTAGCGTCGTCGGCAAAAAACTCCACCACAAAAGAGTTAAAATCCGAGCTAGCGCCCAAAAAACCAATATCTTGACCGACAAAAGCCGACGGCCGCAAACCATGCAGTTTGGCTAAGTGCTGGTTAACCCCCAAATAGCGCAAATCCGAGCTAATCCAAGATACTGTTCCCGGAACTGCTTCCAAAATCGTTTGCAGTTGGTCGTTAGCTTGCTGCAATGCTTGCTGCACTTCACATATTGGTTCCGACAAGTCCGACTGAATCCCTACAAAGTGAGTCAAATTAGCGTTGTCGTCTCGCACGGGAGATAGCGACAATTTGCTCCAAAAAGGACTGCCGTCTTTGCGGTAATTTTTGATTGTTGTCTGGAGTTCTAGACCTTGGCGCAAGGCGTCGCGGATTTTAGCTACAGTAGTTCGATCTGTATCCGGGCCTTGCAAAAATCTGCAATTACGCCCCAAGATGTCACTGGCGCAGTAGCCTGTCATCCGTTCAAAGGCCGGATTGCAATAAATTATGGGACAATCGGGTGCATTGGCGTCAGCAATGACAATGCCGCAGCTAGTAGCTGCCAAGGCTCGATCGCTTAGCCACAGGGCTTCTGACGCAGTAGGGCGATCGCCGGCACTCCCCACTTCACCTAAATTAGAAATTGACTGGTTCTCCCGATCTCCCATCAGCCGAACTTTCAAGCAAACCTTTACAATTTCCGAGTTGCTTCTTACTTTAACGTTTTTCAGGACTCGCGCAACGTAAATTGTATCTCCGCATTTTAGTAAGCGGGATTTTACCTTAGTTGTTAGTTGTAATTTCTACACTTGCAGTTGGGCATTTAAAAAAGCACATCTTCACATCCGCAGTGCAAAACCCTCTATTCTTCCCCCCCTGAGACTCTCTCCCCCTCTCCCCTTCTCCCCTTCTCCCCGCGCCCTGGCAATCATGATCTGCAGCAGCTTATTTAGCAGGAGTTGCAGCTTGAGAAGTCGGCGGCGCAATATTAATTAATGGCAAAGTTCCGCCTCCTCCCATTACTGTCGGAAACTGGCCGTTCCATTTTTCAATCGCTTGCTGCTGCAAAATTTCGGCTGTTAATGTTTGCCGCTGCAAGCGTTGAGCTTCAGCTTTACCTTTAGCGCGGTTAATTTCAGCTTGAGCATCTTGGGTGGCTTTTTTAACTGTAAATTCTGCTTGTTTAGCTTCTTGTTCGGCTATTTGTTTGGATTCGATGGCTTTGCTAAATTCTGGAGAAAAGCCAAAATTTATTAAAGAAACATCTCTGACAATGACACCGTAAGGTTCCAAACGCTTTTTGAGACTGTTGTCGATTTCTGTTTTGAGTTCCGTGCGCTTAGTGATAATTTCTTCTGCGGTTTTTTTAGAAGTTGCTGCTTTGAGAACTTCCGAAATTGCCGGACTCAGAATGCTGGTAACAATTTGTTCTTCGTCTCCCACTTGTTGGAAAACTTGATTAACTTTGGCAGGGTCAACATTCCAGTTGACTGCCAAATCTGTAGTAATGCTTTGCAAATCTTTGGAGGCTGCATCTGCTTTCAAATCAGTTTTTTGTACCCGCACGCTGAGAGTTTTTACAGAGGTGACGAGCGGTAAAATCGGGTGGATGCCTTCATCTAAGATCGCGTCTTGAACTTTCCCGAAGCGCATCATAACGCCCCGTTCCCCTGGGCCGACGAGGGCAAAAGGTCTTAAAATTAAGGCGGCGATGATGAAGACGATGCCACCGACGATGTAGAGAGCTAGGTTGTACTTAACACTTTGCACGGTTTTCATAGGTTATTCAGCTAGGTTGTTTTACTGGATATTAGTTGTCTATTCGCTCTTATCTAAGATTATAACTTCCGGTTAATGGTGCAACAACTCATAAATTTCTTTATTTTTTTCATAAAAGTCATAGGATTTTGAGCGTCGGAAAGCTTTTTAAATCAAAAAGATATGAGATTGCCGTTACATTGAGGCTCTGGTATGAACAATGGCATTTGTACCTAGCTGAAATTATTGATGAATAAATGTTTCAATCATCTTGACAAAGAGGTTTTTTTTAGATAAAGCAGAAGTAAATAGATAGCTCGATCGCTCTTTGAGAAGCGATAAAATGGCGATCGCAAAGAGAAAGCTTTCTAGAGAGCGAAAAGCTCAAAATTGAACAGCTAATTTTTGGGTAAATTTTAATGTAAATGGCAGGTGCGTGCAGGTAAAACCTTTAGGGGTTGGTGCAAGCACAAGCGAAAGAGAAAATTTCAGTCTACGGCGTACAGACTTTATATGTAGAATTGGCATCGGCCCGTCTTGCTCAACCCTCCTGAGTAGAAAAAAAGACTCCTTGGGCAAGCTAGGAATTTATAGTTACAAACGATAAAAATCCGAGTTTAAAAATGCCCGAAAATAAGTTAAGCTTAGATGAGAACGGTTGAAGAAAAATCAAAATGTTGCAGCGACACCCTTGGCCGCAGACAATTGAAGAGGCGATCGCCATTCAAGAACAGCTTCGGTCAGAGGTAATTACCGAAAATCAACTGGAGACAGTTCGTTACGTCGCAGGCGTAGATGTCGGCTACGACAGTGCAAACGAGGTATCGCGGGCCGCTGTAACAATTCTGAGCTTTCCAGACTTGCAGTTGCAGCAGCAAGCTGTAGTTCGCAGTCCTACAACTTTTCCTTATATTCCGGGTTTCCTGTCTTTTCGAGAAGTGCCGGCAGTTCTCGAAGCTTTAGAAAATATCAGTTTGACGCCAGACTTGATATTGTGCGACGGTCAAGGACTAGCCCATCCCCGCAGATTCGGTCTTGCGTGCCATTTGGGGGTTTTGACCGGGATTGCGACGATCGGAGTTGCCAAAAATCGATTTATTGGAGAACATTCAGAAGTCGGACTCGATCGGGGCAGTTGGCAACCCTTGCTGCTGGAAGGATCAACGATAGGCGCAGCGCTAAGGACGCAAACAGGGGTAAAACCGATTTATGTTTCCATAGGTCATAAGGTAAACTTGATCAGTGCGATCGAGTACGTCCTGCGCTGCGCCCCAAAATATCGCTTACCAGAAACAACTCGATCGGCAGACCAACTAACATAGGGATAACTGGCCAGCCCCGAAGGCATCAAAAAAAAAGTAAAAAGACCAAAAAAGCATCCGTCTTTGGACTTTTAATTTTTGAGGTGTCGCGGTTAAGTCAAAAAATCCTCTGAGTCTACCGCCAATCAGCTTTCGGTTCCATCCTTCCAGCGAACTAAAGAATGACTATACCTGAGAAAGAGGTATAAAAGTTGGGGGGGTTTATAGAATGATTGAAAGACAGTAACCAGCTTAAAACATTGGTGGCTCTAACTACAGTGCCGGGCGTGAACTATTTTTAGTTCACATTTGTAAATTATGAAAAATTCATTCTGCGAGTTAAACCAAAAGCTGAGATTCGTCTGATAAGGTTTCATAATTTACCGTCGGATATCTCACCACTGACTGGAAGTAACCTCGACAGTGGGAGGCGAAGGCGCGATCGAGCTAAAAAATCAGAAACAAACAAGGAGACAGTCATGGCTGAGAAAAGCAAACGCGGATTCGCTTCTATGGATGCAGAAAAACAGCGCGCAATTGCTAGCAAAGGCGGAAAAGCTGCACACGAGAAAGGAACTGCACACGAATTCACCCCTGAAGAAGCCAGACAAGCTGGCCAAAAAGGTGGCGAAGCTGTCAGCAGAAATCGCGAACACATGGCTCAAATTGGTCGCGAAGGCGGTCGGAAAAGCCGCAAAAGCGAAGCTTAAGTCTCTCCAGGCTGGCCCTGTAATGAAAGATTGCACAGTTGCAGCGTGAGAGATAGCACTAGGACATTGAGCGTTTGAGGAGGTGGGGCGATCGAAGTTACCGAGGTAGTTCGATCGCCCCCCTCCAAAATTCTTGACTAGCGCACAACAGCCTCGCCAAGGTGAAAACCCCACAGGAATTAGTTTTTAGCAATCGCTGGCAAATCTTGAACAGCAATTTTTTAACGAAGCTGCACTGCGGTCAATAATTTTGCGGGAAACAAAAGCTGACAAGCGCGATTCAGTCTCTCAAAAAAAGCCAATACGAGCACTAAAAGCCCCGAAGTCAGGGCTTTTTTGTATAGCTGTACATAATATTTTTAGAAGTGCGATCGAGTCGGCATCAATAATTATAATTAAGTTTTTTGGTGAGGAACTCCGTCCTCAAAATAAATCAGTTAATATTTTTTTATATTTTTGAGCCAACCGATACAATCATGACAAACCAGCTCACTTTAGCATGGACAGAAGCTGGGGTGCGTCAAACTCGAACAATTGAAAACGGACAGCCGAGCAAAAATCCGGGAACCGTGAGGCTAGGGCGCGATCCGGCGAAGTGCGATATAGTATTCTCGCATCCCACCGTATCGGGGCTGCACGTTGAAATATTTTTTAATCAGGAATTACAGGAGTATGCAGTGCGGAATTTGCGCGAAAGCAATCCGCCACTGGTAGACGGAAAAATTCTCGCCCGAGGCGAAGCAAAATTGAACTCGGGAAGTCACATCCATTTAGGCCAAGTGCAAATCGAGGTGGTGAATGTGACGGAGGTGCAGGTAGCCGCGCCCCAAACAGTTTTGCTGTCAGGGCCTCCCGCACCTGGTAACTTTCAGCCGACGGGGCCTTCAAAATATGGTTTGCAGTGTCCCAAATGCAGCCGAATTTCGCCTTACGCACAGTTGAATGCGGGGTGTCCGTGGTGCGGTACTTCTTTGGCGGCGGCGGCGAGTGTGGTGATTTCTCCGTGAAAATTTGAAAAACTGAGATGTTGCACCATTCTCAATTACTTGTTTAGGAACAGGCTTTTCGGCCTGTTCCACAAGAAAATTCATCTATTGTGAATGGGCATCTTGCCCGTTCTTGACAATGGTGCAAGATTTAAGAAAAACGGAAAATCAGGCTATCCGCTAAACACTCTCAAATTCAAAAATCTTTTTTTGCAGGAAGCTCAAAGCCGACGGCTGATGTTTAAAAAATAATCATGAATTCTCAACCCTTGCGCCTGCGACTGACTTGGACAGATACAGCTACGGGGGATTGTCGATCCCCGATACTCGACTTACCCATCGCTTTGGGACGAATTTTTGAAGCTATGCCCGCCACAATCAACGGGAAACGAGTTTCTCGAATTGCCCTCAGCAGCAGTCAAGTTTCTCGCTTTCACGCAGTGATTGGCACCGAAGGTAACAGTATTTTAGTTACTGACACTGGTAGCCGCAATGGTACTTTTGTTAACGGCATTCGCCAAACCCGTTGCGTGCTGGCAAACGGGGATATGCTGCAAGTGGGGCCCTACGCGATCGGCATTTCTTTTGCTGTTAATTCCCCTGAAACGCCGTCGGTCAATTTTCACATTTTCTTTAATCCGCAGACCAATGGGCCAGATCCCGCGTTGGGCCAGCCAATAATGTTGCAGCTTCCTCAAACAAGTAGTAGGGGAGAATTTCCGCCGATCGCATTTTTGCACGCTTCTCAAGTGTCAATGCGATCGCTCCAATCTATGGGACTCCCTGTGACAGAAGTTGATTGGGCTGCCGTTGGCGGTGGTTTGGGCAGCTTTATTTGGGTGGATTTGCTGAGAATTTGCGGCGTGAAAATCGATCGAATTGCGGTTTTGGGCATGGAAAACCAGCCTTACGCCCGCTATCTGCGTCTGTGCCTGAATTCTCAAATTCCGCTGCGGGAACGCCTACGATCGAATTCTGACTCTTGTCCAGACAACATTTGGGGGTGGCCTCCCTATGCTTTGCGGGAAGCTTGGCACGAATTGCTCAAAGGGCGTTTGGGGATGTCGTTGAAGTTGATGTGGCAGGTGTTTACTGAACCGACTTTTGCCGAAACTTATACGCCTCGTGCGGAGAATGTGTTTGATTCTATTGACAGGGAAGTCGATCGAATTGGGTGGAATCAGATGTTTCGCTACGGTAGAGTGCGGGGAATTCGCAAAACAGATGACGGCAGGTACGCGATCGCTTATTCTCGATCGAATGCGGATCACCGCGACCACGCTTTTTTAATCGCCAAATACGTACACTTAGCCACCGGCTATCCCGCCATTCAATTTCTGCCCGATTTGCAAGCTTACCGCGAAAAAACCCAGGATTTTGAGTCGGTTGTCAACGCTTACGAAAGCCACGACGGCGTTTACGAAAAATTGGAGGCCAGCGGCGGCAGCGTGTTAATTAGAGGCCGGGGAATTGTAGCTTCGCGGGTGGTGCAGCGAATTTACGAAGCACGACAGCGGAACCGCAACATTCAAGTATTGCATTTGATGCGATCGCCCAAACCTCAAGGTAACAAATTTAAGCTCGCTCAGCGTAGCGTCGAAAATCACTACGAATTTCAACCTTTCAACTGGCCGAAAGCTTGCTGGGGCGGGGAACTCCGCGTACTTTTGGAAAAAGCCGCCCCGGAATTGCGGCCGCAGTTGCTCACCGACTGGGGCGGAACTACCACAGCCCAGCGCAGCGACTGGCGGCGGATTGTCAAAGAAGGTTTAAGTCAAGGATGGTATCAAATTACCTTCGGCGAAGTCGAGCGAGTCGAACGCGACAGTCAAAACCGCACGGTGACGTACATTCAGGAGAAGGAACTCAAAGGGCAAATTAAGTTAGAGGCTGATTTTATTATTGATGCTACGGGTTTGGACGCTAAGGTAAAAACCAGTCCCCTGTTAAACGATTTGGTAGCTCAATACAATCTTCCCCTCAACGGTTTGGGCCGGCTGAGTGTTAACAACGATTTTGAAGTGCCCGAATTGCGGAATTCTTCTGCTAGCAACACAGAAGGCCGAGTATACGCAGCCGGCGCGATTACTTTGGGGGGCCCTTACGCGCCCGTAGACAGTTTTTTGGGCTTGCAATACGCCGCCTTGCGATCGGTTGAAAGTCTGGCTGCCAACCGAGCTGCGGGTGTGCGGAAATTGAGCGTTTGGCGATCGTTCGTGCAGTGGTTGAAGTGGATTTTCAATAAATCTCCAGATTGATTAGAAACAAAACCGTTTCGCATGTAATCTAAAATCCAAAATCTAAAATCTAAAATCGAATGACTCCCACCTTATTTGGTCGATGGCAAACTCGAATTTTATTATTTGCAACAGTCGGCGTTTTAGTAACACTGCCATTTTTTCTCGGTTTAATCACTGGTAAATCAGGCTCGATATTTTTCGGTATTTTAGGGTATATAGCGATTTTTGGCATCGGTTGGGATGCCTTATATATCTACATCCAGCAGTACCGCTGGGATCGAGATTGGCCCGGCACATTTCAATTGCTCGCTGGGATTTGGGAAGCACTTTTTGTCTTGCTATTAATCAAAACTATCGGTTTACCGGGGATACCGCTGCTAGACTTTGATTTAGGAGCTTTTGCTCTACATTATAGTTTTGTATGGCTGGCTATTTATCTGGCATCCCAAACACTGATGCGGATTTTGTTTCCCCACTGGCGTTTCCGAGGCGGTCAATGGTTGTAATAATATTGTGTGATTTTTGTGATGCCTGTAGGGGCGGGTTTTACAAATAATAATCGCCTCAAATTAATAATTTCATAAACCCGCCCCGCCCCGGTCAATTACCAATTCCCCATGCCCAATTCCCAATTCCCCATGCCCAATTCCCAATTCTCCATCCCCTGTATTTTCTCATTTTTTTCAGGTTCAGGCTTCCTCGATTTGGGCTTTGAGTCGATCGGCTTTAATGTAGCGTATGTCAATGAAATTTTCCCACCTTTCATGCAAGCATACCGCTATTCTCGGCAGTGTCTGAATTTGCCACTACCAGAATACGGATATTGCGAAGGAGAGGAAGCAGATGTAACTCGACTTGTAGGGGGAGAACCAGCTTTTCGGCTGCGGGAATTGATGCAGGATGCCCGCAAGCATCACGATATTGTAGGATTTATCGCGGGGCCGCCTTGTCCTGACTTTTCGATGGGTGGCAAAAACCGAGGTGGGGAAGGAGATAAAGGTCAACTTTCAGCTTCATACATTGAATTGATTTGTGAGCAGCAGCCAGATTTCTTTTTATTTGAAAATGTCAAAGGTTTGTGGAGGACAAAAAAACATAAATCTTTTTACGACCAACTAAAACATCAGTTGGCGGATTCGGGATACGTTTTTACCGAACGTTTAATTAATGCGATAGAATACGGTGTCCCGCAAGATAGGGATAGAATTATTTTGATTGGATTTAGAAAAAACCTTGTCAAAAATCTGGGCATTTCCCTAGAGGAAAAAAGCCCAATGTTAGCCGAAAGTTTATTTCCTTGGCAAAGTCAGGTATTATATCCCAAATCAGAAATTTTTTCTCATCCTTGGCCTGATAGAACGGCGTTTGTAGATGATGGTTTCGTGCCTTGTCCTGATGGCATTCCCCAAGATTTAACGGTAGAATTTTGGTTCCAAAAAAATGACGTTCTCAACCATCCCAATGCCAAACACTATTTTCAACCCAAAGCAGGCCTTAAACGGTTTGCTTCCGTTGATGAAGGAGATGATTCAAAAAAATCTTTCAAGCGATTGCACCGGTGGCGTTATTCACCAACAGCTTGTTATGGCAATAACGAAGTTCACTTGCACCCTTACAAACTTCGCAGACTTTCTGTTGCAGAAGCACTGGCTATTCAGTCACTGCCAAAAGATTTTGCACTGCCAGCCAAAATGACGTTGACTAATATGTTTAAAACTGTTGGCAATGGGGTTCCTTATTTGGCTGCACAAGGTATTGCCAAAACAATTTTACAGTTTTTGCAGACAAAATAAATAGATAAATAAGCGCAAGAGTATTGCAGAAACCCGGTTTATTGCTAGATTTGTCGTGACTAATCCCAAAACTCGTAGAAACCGGCTTTCTAGCCCCCTGTAACAGTTAATCGTTGCGCCTCACACACGCTAGAGATTGGTGAACGCCGTTGTTTAAATGAACTAATAAAAAGAAAAACTCACAAATGGTTTACACTTGTTATATAATAGTTGGTTAAGGTTGAAAACCTATATTTTTTATTGCCTGCAATTCGCCATGACCGTTAAACCCCGCCGCTATCACATCACTACTTTCGGATGCCAGATGAATAAAGCCGACTCGGAACGGATGGCCGGCATTCTGGAAAATATGGGCTTTGAGTTCTCGGAAGACCCGAACGAAGCTAGCTTGATTCTCTACAATACTTGCACGATTCGCGATAATGCCGAACAAAGAGTTTATTCTAACCTCGGAAGGCAAGCTCATCGCAAGCGCCAAGAACCGGGTTTAACTTTAGTTGTAGCTGGATGCGTCGCGCAGCAGGAAGGTGAAGCGCTGCTGCGGAGAGTGCCGGAATTAGACTTAGTAATGGGGCCACAACACGCTAACCGACTTGAAGATTTACTCGAACAAGTTTTTGAGGGCAATCAAGTCGTGGCGACTGAAGCTGTTGAGATTATGGAGGATATTACTAAGCCGCGCCGCGACAGCAAGGTGACTGCTTGGGTGAATGTAATTTACGGCTGCAATGAACGCTGCACTTATTGTGTTGTCCCGAATGTTCGGGGGGTTGAACAGTCGCGAATGCCGGAGGCAATTCGCGCGGAAATGGAGGATTTGGGCCGTCAAGGTTACAAGGAAGTAACTTTGTTGGGGCAAAATATTGATGCTTACGGACGCGATTTGCCGGGTACAAAACCGGATGGCAGCAACCAGCATACTTTGACGGATTTGCTTTATTTTGTGCAGGATGTGCCTGGTGTCGATCGCCTCAGATTTGCTACTAGCCACCCGCGCTATTTTACAGAAAGATTGATTAAGGCTTGTGCTGAATTACCGCAGGTTTGCGAACATTTTCACATTCCTTTTCAGTCGGGAGATAATGATATTTTGAAGGCGATGTCGCGGGGTTATACTCAGGAAAAATACCGCCGGATTATTGATACAATTCGCCGCTATATGCCGGATGCTTCGATTACTGCGGATGCGATTGTCGGTTTTCCCGGTGAGACGGAAGCGCAGTTTGAGAAGACTTTGAAGTTGATCGAAGATGTTGGTTTCGATTTGGTGAATACTGCGGCTTATTCCCCTCGCCCTGGGACGCCGGCGGCTTTGTGGGAAAATCAGTTGACTGAGGAGGTGAAAGCCGATCGCCTGCAACGAATCAATCATGTAGTGACAACAACGGCGATGGAACGATCGCAGCGCTATTTCGGACGCACTGAAGAGGTTTTGGTAGAAGTTCAAAATCTTAAAGATTCAACTCAGGTGATGGGACGCACTCGCGGCAATCGTCTCACATTTTTTAAGGGCGATATTGCTGAATTGGCGGGTAAAATTGTGCGAGTTAAAATTACAGATATTCGCGCTTTTAGTTTGACGGGGGAAATGCTTTAAATAGCACCGGAATGAGATTAGGGGACGGCTTACTTGTGAACTTTTCTAAGAAGATGTAATTTTTTTTACCGCAGAGAGCGCAGAGGACACAGAGGAAGAGTGGAAGGGAGGAGATAAGTAGTCTTAAAGCGGTTCGTATGTGCCTTAGTTGCGCTCTCTGCGTGTATATTTGTCGAAAAGTCCTAGGAGTAGTGAAAAATGACAACGATGCGGATCGGGCTATTGTTCGGGGGGCGATCGGGCGAACACGAAGTCTCAATTAGTTCGGCGCGGGCGATCGCACGTGCCCTCGCTGCGGAGGAAAATGCCTCTAAATACGAAGTTCTGCCCTTTTACATCCAAAAAAACGGCCGCTGGCTGTCGGGAACATTACCTCAACAAGTCTTAGCCACCGGAAAACCTCTGGAAATAGAGGAACAAACAGCACAAAACGACTCTCCCGCTGGACAGTTTCCTAATTTTAATGCTGTAGATGTTTGGTTCCCTGTTTTGCACGGGCCAAACGGTGAAGACGGTACGGTGCAAGGGTTACTAAAATTATTGCAAGTTCCTTTTGTCGGCTCCGGGGTTTTAGGTTCAGCGCTGGGAATGGATAAAATTGCCATGAAAATGGCTTTTGCTCAGGCTGGTTTGCCGCAGGTAAAATACGTCGCTGTCAACCGTTCCGAAATCTGGTCTAATCCTTGCGTTTTCCCCAAACTGTGCGACAAAATTGAAGCAAGTTTGGGCTATCCTTGCTTTGTCAAACCGGCGAATTTGGGCTCGTCTGTGGGAATTTCTAAAGCTCGATCGCGCGCTGAATTAGAAGCAGCTCTCGACAGCGCCGCCAGCTACGACAGGCGGATAATTGTCGAAGCGGGTGTGGTTGCTAGAGAATTAGAATGTGCAGTTTTGGGTAACGATAATCCCCAAGCTTCAACGGTGGGAGAAATTACTTTTCAAAGCGATTTCTACGACTACGAAACTAAATATACCCAGGGACAAGCCGACTGCTCAATCCCGGCAAAAGTCAGCGGTGCGATCGTCTCGCAAATCCAAGAAATGGCAGTGCAAGCATTTTTGGCTATAGACGCGGCAGGTTTAGCGCGAGTAGACTTTTTCTACATTGAATCAACCGGAGAAGTTTTGATTAACGAAATCAACACTTTCCCCGGCTTTACAGCTACCAGTATGTATCCGCAAATGTGGGCAGCGGACGGCATTTCTTTCCCTGAATTAGTAGACCGTTTAATTCAATTATCTCTCGAACGGCACGGGGAAAAAGGTTGAATGGCGAGTTGTAAACCGCTGCCGTGCCAACCGAAAATAAAATATTTTCGCAGGTAATATATCCATACCAGCGGAAACGATATAACATAGTTGTGGCAGGCACTGCCTGCCAGCAACCCGATTTCCGCTGCTAGTCGAGCAACTGGGAATTTTAAGCAGTCGGGTGTAAATAAATGCACTATAAGATGGTTAACGGAGAAGGGCGAATAGCAGTGTCAATCTCACACCTTGAATCTCAAATTTTAACTCGGTTAACTTAGATGAGACGTTTCACTCAACTGCCGCAGTGGTGGACTTACGGACTGGTATTTCCCCTAGCGGTACTCAACTGCTGGTTAGCCCTCCTAGTCTTTGAATATTTTCGCGCCCTGATTACAGTTTTGGTAGTGGCTACAGTGCTGTCTTTTTTGCTAGATTATCCAGTGCGCTTTCTGCACAGATACGGCTTGAAGCGCGATCGAGCAGTTTTGTCGGTATTGTTTTTGACTTTACTGCTATTGGTGGTTTTAGGTCTCACTCTGGCCCCGATTCTCCTAAACCAAATCACTGATCTCGCCACCCGACTGCCGACTTGGATAGTTTCTGGCACAGAACAGATTGAAGCATTCCACAATTGGGCGGAAAATCGCAATCTCCGCATTGATGTTAGCGGTTTGACTACCCAATTGAGCGATCGACTTTCATTTCAATTGCAGTCTCTCACTGGCGAAATTCTCAGATTTGGTTTGGGTGCTGCAGACAGTCTGTTGAATTTCCTCCTCACAATAGTCGTGACATTCTACTTGCTCTTGCACGGCGATCGCGTATGGGAAGGATTGTTTAAATGGTTTCCTTCCAAGCTGAGCCTTCAATTGCGAGAGTTGCTGGCGCGAAGCTTCCACAACTACTTCGTCGGGCAAGCAACTTTGGCGGGTTTGATGGGACTGTCTATCACTGTTGCTTTTTTAATTATGCGAGTTCCCTTCGGACTTCTGTTCGGTTTGGGTGTGGGTGTAATGACTATGATTCCCTTCGGGGCACCTTTCAGTATTTGCATTGTCAGTTTGCTGATCACATTAAACAACTTTTGGCTCGGCGTCACAGTTTTAGCTGTCGCTACAGTAATTGAGCAAATAATTGAAAGCGGGGTTGCTCCTCGGTTATTAGGCAGTTTTATCGGTCTCAATCCTGTGTGGATTTTAGTGGCGCTGCTGGTGGGGGTTAAGGTGGCGGGAGTAGCAGGTTTGTTAGTGGCTGTGCCGATGGCTGGTTTTATTAAGAATACTGTTGATGTTTTGGAAAGTTCGAGGAAAAAGTCGAGGGAAATCGATTCGGTTAGTTCCATTGAACCTGTGGAGAAATAAAATTCTTCCAGAGGTTCAAATTTTAGATTTGAAGAGAGTTTGTGCAGGCTATTTTGACCGAAAGCATCCAGGATACAAGCCCCAGGATTCATCCGTCCAGAAATAAAAAATCTGTATCCGATGAAACTTGCCCCCCGAATTGATCCGTGGGATCAAATCTAAAATCTAAAATCTAAAATCTAAAATCTAAAATCTAAAATCTAAAATCTAAAATCTAAAATCGATTGATTTAGGTTTAGCTGGTACTTTAGCTTGAGGCTTTATAGGTTTTTTACTTCCTGCTTTCGGGTGAGGCTTTCCGGTGCTTTAGCTGCTATCCTTCCTGGATGCAGGCGGGGTCAAAAACCACGTTTATAGGTTAACGTCGATCGCTCACAACGAATATTTTGCGTAGAAACCTGGTTGTTTTGAGTGCAGGATTGTTGTTGACTTCGGATATCAATCCTGTGAAAAGTTCGCGGGAAATGCGGAATATGCGAGCTGGCTACCGTAGTTTGTATTATCGCACTCAGACAGCAATTCGCCAGTGCCGACCCAGTTCTATCCGACTCAAAAGCTCGAATCCACAGACAATTTGCTTGCGACTGTCCGGTTTCTACCCCAGCTTGTAGGGTAAACCCCACCAGTCAAGAAGATATCATAAATGCTTGAATTAAAATTAAAGAGCCTTTAGTTCTAAGTTAATTACAGTAGGTGCTAAAAATGCAAAACCATAATTATAACTCTCGCTCTAACTCCCACCAAATCAATACTATGTCAACCCAAAATATGCCTGCATCTCAGAGTTCTAGCAGTTTTGCTTTCCCGAAAAAACTTGCTTTTTTATCTCTCCTTTTACTCGGTTCCACTGCAACTGTTGGGTGCAATGCCCTAACTTCTCAAGTTCCTGGAAGTTCTAACGCGATTCAAGCTCAACCTTCACCTGCAGCGCCAATCTCAGCATTGCCTGCGAATATACTGCCCTCTCAAGACTCTAATTTTGTTACTAAAGTTGTGCAGGAAGTCGGCCCGGCAGTGGTGCGGATCAATTCGTCTCGCACGGTGACGAACCAAGTTCCAGATGAGATACCCGAGCAATTCCGCCGCTTCTTCGGTTCAGAATCTCCCATTCAACCGGGAAATCGGGTAGAACGGGGTTCCGGTTCGGGTTTTGTTTTTGGTTCTGATGGCCGCATTTTGACTAACGCTCACGTCGTTGACCGCGCGGATACGGTGACGGTAAAACTGAAGGATGGCCGCGAATTTGTTGGCAAAGTTTTAGGCGTAGATACAGTTACTGATGTGGCTGTTGTTAAAATTGAAGCTAACAATTTGCCTGTGGTGAATTTGGGCAAAGCTGAAGAGTTACAGCCGGGTGAATGGGCGATCGCGATCGGCAATCCCCTCGGTTTGGACAATACTGTAACTGTGGGAATTATTAGCGCTACAGGCCGTTCTAGCGCCGATGTCGGTGTTCCCGACAAGCGCGTCAACTTTATTCAAACCGATGCTGCGATCAATCCCGGCAATTCTGGCGGCCCGCTGCTGAACCAGCGCGGTCAAGTTATCGGCATGAATACGGCGATTATTCAAGGCGCTCAAGGATTGGGTTTTGCTATTCCGATCGATCGAGCACAACAAATTGCCGACCAATTAGTAACAACAGGAAAAGCCGAACATCCTTATCTCGGCGTTCGGATGTTGAGCATTACTCCCGAAATCAAGAGAGAATTTAATCAAAATCCCAATACCAAATTGAGGCTGACTGAAGATAAAGGCGTGTTAGTTTTGGGAGTTGCGAGAAATTCTCCGGCGGCACAAGCTGGAGTTCGCGTTGCCGATGTGATCAAGAAAATCAACGGTGCAGAAGTGAGTGATGCTGGCAGCGTACAGCAAATTGTCGAGAAAAGTACAGTGGGCAGCGATCTGCAGCTTGAATTGAGCCGCGGCGGACAACCTGTTACTGTGGCGGTGAAAGCGGGTGCTTTTCCAGCGGATCAGGAGCGGTAGAATTATTGATTGAAACTTATATCTTGCACGCAGAAGCAAGAGTCTGGCAGGGCTTTAAACCCCTGCCTCAAAGTATCAGTCCTATGAAAGAGGACTGATACTAAGCTACTGTCAATAAATAGGGAGTAATTATTAGTCGGTTTTAACCGGATTGTGCTGTGAGACAGTTGCAACCGCCGTCGGGATGTCGGGGGTACTTGTTATAGTAAGTTACTATAATTTATATGGGTTATTAAGAGGTAGAAAAATGGCTAACATTAATCGGAGGCGTACGGAAAATATTAACGGTAACTTTTATGTAGACAGTACCTGCATTGACTGTGATACTTGTCGGTGGATGGCACCTGAAGTATTTGGTCAAGCGGGAGAACAGTCTGCGGTTTACCACCAGCCAACTAATGAAACTGAAGAAATGCGATCGCTCGCGGCTCTTTTGTCTTGTCCCACAAGTTCGATCGGCACTGTAGAAAAACCCAAAAGCATCAAACAAGCCCAGCAACTGTTACCCGCACTCGTAGCAGAAAATGTCTATCACTGTGGCTACCACTCAGAGAAATCCTACGCCGCAGCCAGCTATTTAATTGTCCGCCCTGAAGGAAACATTTTAGTTGATTCTCCCCGTTTTGTGCCGCCGCTAGTCAAAAACATAGAAGCAATGGGCGGCATTCGCTATCTGTACTTGACTCACCGCGACGATGTGGCAGATCATCAACAATACCGCGATCATTTTGGGTGCGATCGCATTCTCCATGCTGACGAAATTAACGCGGGTACTCGCAGTGTAGAAATTCAATTGTCGGGCAGTGAACCGCATCAAATGGCAGATGATTTGTTGATTATTTCTGTACCTGGTCACACGAAAGGTCACACAGTTTTGCTTTACAATAACAAGTTTTTGTTCACTGGCGATCATCTTGCTTGGTCGGAAAGCTTGCAGCAGCTAGTTGGCTTTCGCGAAGTCTGTTGGTATTCTTGGCCAGAACAAATCAAATCTATGCAGAATTTGGCTAATTATGATTTTGAATGGGTGTTGCCGGGACACGGCCGCAGGTATTATGCCGATCGAGAAACAATGCGCGAGCAAATGCGGAAATGTATTGCTTGGATGGTTTATTGTTAATAGATACTCGGCGGTTGAAACCGCTACTAAATACACAAAGTCTGGATGGTGCGCGGACTAAGAATAAGAGGGATTTTGTATTACGCTTTGGGAATCGCGACCAAAGTCATGGAATTAGCTGGGTAAGTTGCCTGAAATCCAGCGGCGCTGAGACCTAAACGAGTGCCAAAGCGGCCATGAGACCTAACAAAAATATGACAAGCCAACGAGGTTTTTTTTCCGGTGACTGCCATAAAAATCGTGTATTCATTTGATATTTAACCTGTGGATTTTTGAAGTTTTTTATTAAATCGTTTTCGGCGCGTTTATCTAGGTTAATAAGCTGTTCTAGATTTAGATTTAACTTTTTGGGCGGGCTAGAAGCCCACCCCACAAAAGTATGTGTGTAAGGTGCGCCTTCCGCACCAGGATAGAGTGATTTAACCTTGACTGTAAGCTTCCATTGGCAAACAAGAACAGACAAAATTGCGATCGCCAAACGCATTATCTATCCGGCCCACCGCCGGCCAAAACTTATGTTCGCGAGTCCAAGAGGTCGGATAAGCCGCTTGCGCGCGAGTATAAGGACGATTCCACTCATCAACCATCAGAGATTCTGCGGTGTGGGGCGCATTTTTCAAGACGTTATTTTGCGCGTCAACATTACCTTTTTCAATCTCCGCAATTTCGCCTCGAATCGCAATCATCGCATCGCAAAAACGGTCTAATTCCTGCTTCGATTCGCTTTCCGTCGGTTCCACCATTACCGTACCAGCAACCGGCCAAGAAACCGTCGGCGCGTGATAGCCGTAATCCATCAACCGTTTAGCGATATCTTCGACTTCAATAGCCGCAGATTTTTTGAGCGATCGCAAATCTAGAATACACTCGTGCGCCACTAAACCGGCTTTCCCTTTGTACAAGACCGGATAATAAGATTGTAACCGTTTTGCCATGTAATTAGCATTAAGAATTGCTACTTTTGTTGCCTCAGTTAAACCCACTCCTCCCATCATCCGAATGTACATCCAAGAAATAGTCAAAATGCTAGCACTTCCCCAAGGCGCTGCGGAAACAGCACCAACTGATATTTGTTGACTGTTAACTGTTGACTGTTGACTGTTGACTGTTGACTGTTGACTGTTAAGAATAGAATGACTGGGCAAAAATTCTACCAAATGAGACATTACCCCAATCGGTCCCATTCCCGGCCCGCCGCCGCCGTGGGGAATACAGAAAGTTTTGTGCAAATTCAAGTGACAAACATCAGCACCAAAATCACCGGGGCGGCACAAACCAACTTGAGCATTCATATTTGCGCCGTCCATATAAACTTGTCCGCCGCAGTTGTGAACAATCTCACAAATCTCTTTAATTTCTTCCTCAAAAACGCCGTGGGTTGATGGATATGTCACCATCAAAGCCGCCAGTTCATTTTTGTGCTTCTCGGCTTTTTTATGTAAATCTGCGACATCAATATTACCCTGGGAATCGCACTCGACAGCCACTACCTTCATCCCCGCCATCACCGCGCTAGCCGGATTTGTACCGTGGGCTGACTGGGGAATCAAACAGATATTTCGGTGAGATTCGCCTCGGTGTTCGTGGTATTGGCGAATAACTAACAAACCCGCGTATTCGCCTTGGGAACCAGCGTTTGGCTGCAAAGAAATTCCCGCGAAACCGGTGATTTCTGCCAGCCACTGTTCTAGTTGCACGAACATCATTTGATAGCCGCGACTTTGATCGCGGGGTGCAAAAGGATGTATCTTGCCAAATTCCGCCCAAGTCACCGGCATCATCTCTGCTGTGGCATTCAATTTCATTGTGCAAGAACCCAAGGGAATCATCGATGTATTTAGCGATAAATCCTTGGCTTCTAAACGGTGCAAATAGCGCAAAAGTTCAGTTTCTGAATGGTAGCTGTTGAAAACTGGATGGGCGAGATAGCTGCTGGTGCGATCGCAAAAATCTGGTAAGGTCAAATAGGAACTCAATGCGTCTGCATCCAGCGGAATGTTGAGAGCATTCTGCCCGTGGGCCCTGATATAATCTTTATTCTGTGCAAAAAATTCCCACAACTCTTGCACATCTTCAACGGTGACAGTTTCATCTAAAGTGATTCCTACTGTCGAATCATCGAAAACTCGGAGATTAATTTTGCGAACTTTAACAGCTTCTAGAAGTTCTGACAGGGGTTTGTCCCCCAATTCTACCCGCAAAGTATCGAAGAAAGGTTGAGAACCAATTTTGTATCCGAAACTTCTTAAACCGGATGCCAAAAGTGCTGTTAAACTCCATACTTTCTCAGCAATGTCTTTCAGTCCAGACGGGCCGTGATAAACAGCATACATACTCGCCATCACTGCCAGCAAAACTTGAGCAGTACAAATATTGCTGGTTGCTTTTTCGCGGCGGATGTGCTGTTCGCGAGTTTGCAAGGCCAAACGTAAAGCAGATTTGCCGTTGGCATCTTTAGAAACGCCGACGATTCTCCCGGGAACTTGCCGTTTAAACTCTTCTCGCGTGGCGAAATAGGCGGCGTGGGGCCCTCCGAATCCCATCGGCACTCCGAAGCGCTGAGTGCTTCCTACGGCTATATCCGCGCCGAATTCGCCGGGGGGTGTGAGCAAGCAAAGGCTCAAAATGTCGGCGGCTACTGTGACTAATGCGCCGACTTCGTGAGCCGATCGAATAAAATCGCTATAGTCATAAATTGCGCCGTCTGTGGCGGGGTATTGCAGGAGAGCGCCGAAGATTGTACGATCGAACTCAAAGCTTTGATGGTCGCCGACAATTACCTCAATTCCCAACGGCTTAGCGCGAGTTTGCACCACTTCCACAGTTTGAGGGTGGCAATCTTGGGAAACAAAAAACGCTTTTGCCTTATTTTTGCTGGCGCCGTAACTCACCGCCATCGCTTCCGCCGCCGCAGTCCCTTCATCCAGCAAAGAAGCGTTGGCAATTTCCAAACCCGTGAGGTCAATTATCATGGTTTGGAAGTTCAGTAAAGCTTCCAATCGCCCTTGAGCAATTTCAGCTTGGTAGGGAGTGTAAGCTGTATACCAGCCGGGATTTTCTAGGATATTCCGCTGGATGACGGGGGGAGTTATGCAGTCGTGATATCCAGTGCCGATGTACGATCGAAATACCTGATTTTTTGCAGCAATTTCTTTCAATTCTGCCAAAGCGCTGTACTCGCTTTGCGCTGCGGGAAGTTGTAATGGTTGAGAAATGCGAATCGCCGCTGGAACCGTTTTGTCAATCAACTCATCGAGGCTGGAAATGCCCAAAACATTGAGCATTTGCTGGATTTCGCTGGGTGTCGGGCCAATGTGCCGGCCAGCAAAACCATTGATGCAGGAAAGGTTTTGCTGCTGACTGGGTTCAAGTTGAGGGCTGTAGAGTACCAAGGCGGATTCTCCTGAATAGACTTTTGCTTCTTTGTTTGTAACATTTTGCTAAGAAAACCAGGAAGATTTTCTGCGTCTATCCAAGTCCGACAGGGGTTGAAACCCCTGTCTCATAGCTAAAGTCGTCGGTCGGCGACTGTAGATTAAGCTGCACTTATCGCAACTCCCCCCGCAACAGCTTGGTATTTCAGTCGTCTAAAGACGACTTGTGCTAAAAGCCCCGTGGGTTTCAACCCCTGGCGGATTGTGGAATTATCAACGAACCCTATGCCCTATGCCCCATGCCCTATGCCCTATGCCCTATGCCCTATTCCCCTTCCACCATTTTGCGATACTCCGGGGCCGAGAAAGCCTCGTCTGCGTCGCTGGTGTTGTCAACGCGCACTTTCAGCAGCCACCCAGCGCCATAGGGGTCTTCCGCCAAATTTTCGGGAGACTCTATAATGTCATCATTGCGTTCTACGACTGTACCGGTAACTGGCGCTTTCAAGTCTTCAACCGCTTTCACTGACTCGACTGTACCGAAAGCTTCGCCCTTTTCCAACCCTGCACCGACTTCTGGCAAATCTAGAAACACGATATCGCCGAGTTGGTCAACTGCAAAGGCACTAATGCCGATGGTGGCAATTTCGCCTTCGAGTCGGATGTATTCGTGGGTGTCTAGGTATTTCAAGTCATCGGGGTATGTTAGTGCCATGTCTTTTCTCGCAATAAAAAAGTATTAGTTAAATCTTATTCAACTATGAGCCTTTAGTAATGACTAAATGGAACAGAAAAAATATTAAACGCTTGCTTTTTGGAGAATTTTCTGTCAAACGACTGATGCGCTCTATAATTTTTATTTACGCATTTTTATGTTTTTACGGTTTCTTTTTTTCAGAACGGCTAATTTTTCAACCTCCCCCATCTAGTCAGAGTGATAGCAG
Organism: Microcoleus sp. AT3-D2; assembly: GCF_036705715.1. Classification (NCBI taxonomy): domain Bacteria; kingdom Bacillati; phylum Cyanobacteriota; class Cyanophyceae; order Oscillatoriales; family Microcoleaceae; genus Microcoleus; species Microcoleus sp. AT3-D2. The sequence goes on from NZ_JAUBVE010000037.1 coordinate 53,138, forward strand.
GGAAGTTATCAAAGTTAGCTCAGCTAATGGCGTGAAAATTTCTACTGTTCATTTTCCTAACCCGCAAGCTAAATATACCATACTTTACAGTCACGGAAATGCGGAAGACTTGGACGGCATTTTGTGGCTACTCAGAGAGATTCGAGATAGCGGGTTTTCTGTGTTTGCCTATGATTATCAAGGTTACGGCACGAGTCAGGGAAAGCCTTCTGAGTATAATACTTATCGTGATATTGAGGCTGCTTACAATTATTTAACGCAACAGTTGGGAGTACCTGCAAACCAAGTTATTCTTTACGGGCGTTCTGTGGGGGGTGGGCCGGCAATTGATTTGGCTTCGCGGCAAAAAGTCGGCGGTTTGGTGGTTGAAAATTCCTTTGTTTCGGCTTTTCGGGTGTTGACGCGGATTCCGCTTTTACCCTTTGACAAGTTTGTGAATATTGATAAGATTGGCAAAGTTCGATCGCCTGTTTTGGTGATTCATGGTAAGGCTGATGAGGTTGTGCATTTTTGGCATGGAGAGCAGTTGTTTGCCACCGCCAACGAGCCGAAAGTGAATTTTTGGGTTGATGGAGCCGGTCATAATGATTTGATGGATGTGGCGGGCGATCGCTATGCTGCAACTTTGCGAAAATTTGCTAAGCTAGTAGATGAATCTTCTCGACCAATATGAGCAACGGGCTAGAAGCCCGTTCCACAACAATACATACACTTACACTTTATTGTGAACCTTTGCTATGAGCAACCTCCCTAAATTAATGCTCACCTACTTAATTTAATTAGGGCGGTTTGGCGATCGATAAAATGGTTTTTTCACCACACTAGCCGGATAGTTTTTCCCGCGAATCTCGATTTCTAATTCCTGACCAATTTTCGCTAATTTTGCCGGAACAAATGCGAGGGCTACTGGCCGATTCAATGTAGGCGATAATGTACCGCTAGTAACTTCTCCTACTGTTTCGCCTTCAAATATTGCCGGATAGCCGTGGCGTGCAATGTGCCGCCCCTGCATTTCTAACCCTACCAACCGCTTCGATACTCCACTCGCTTTCTGCTGTTCCAAAACCTCGCGACCAATAAAATCGCCTTTGGTGTCGAGGTGAACAACCCAACCCAATCCAGCCTCTAAAGGCGTGATATTGTCGTCGATATCTTGACCGTAAAGAGCCATTGCTGCTTCTAAACGCAAGGTATCTCTCGCACCCAAACCGCAGGGTACAACGCCAGCATCTAACAATTTTTGCCATAGTTCTTTTCCTACTTCGGCATCCACCATGATTTCAAACCCATCTTCGCCGGTGTAACCAGTTCTCGCGATAAAACTCGGCTGTCCCAACAGATTTGTTTCTAAGTGACCGAATGCCTTAATTGGTGCGAGGTTGTCTTCCACAAAAGGCTGGAGATAATTAACAGCCTCTGGCCCTTGAATAGCAATTAAAACTTTATCTTCGGAGATGTCTGTAAAACAGAGTTCGCTCAATTCTAAGTGAGTGGTGATCCATGCTTTGTCTGTGATGCGAGTGGCGGCATTGACAATAATTACTGCACGTTCTTCGCTAGTGATAGGATCTGGTTCTTGGCAGTAGAAAATAATGTCGTCTAAGATGCAGCCTTTGGCATTTAGCAAGACTGTATATTGAGCTTGACCGGGTTGCAAGCGGCTCAAGTCTGAGGGTACTAAGGGTTGAAGTTTTTCTATTACTTGTTTCCCTCTCAAACCAAATTTTCCCATGTGGGAAATGTCGAACATTCCTGCTTGCTGGCGTACTGCTTGGTGTTCGCTGCTGATGCCTCCATACTGCACCGCCATCTCCCACCCGGAAAAGGGCACCATTCGGCCTTTGAGTTCTAATGATAGGTCGTACAGAGGCGTGCGGGCAAGTTGGCTCGGACTCTCTGGATTGCTGGGTTCAGTTGACTTTGCCACAGGTAGCGCTTTGGTTGCGGGTAGACTGTTTTTATTTTACGGGAAAATTGGTTTTCGCGGTGTGTGGCGCGATCGAATTTAACGACACGGCAATGCTGTTTCCCTACGACTAAGTACACGCCGATGAGGAAACGGCAGTGTCGTTTCCCTAGTAAAGATACACGAGTAATTTATCCCTAATCTTGATTTATGGAGAATAGCGGGCTCGAACCGCTGACCCCTACAATGCCATTGTGTGTCGAATATGGTTGAAATCCTTAATATATATAGGGTTGAGGCATAGTCAATAATTGGTATATTAATTTAATCGTTATTTTCAGCATCGTTAGACATGGTTTCCTGTTGCTGAGATTCCTGCTGTTCGAGCCATTGAATTACAGCCATGCGGACGATCGATGCCAAAGACTGATTCGGTTCGCTTGCCTGAACCAAAAGCCGTTCCCGCAAGCCCCCAATATCAAAAGTCACAGTGAATCGATCGCGTGTGTCCCGACTCATTCCCCGACTCATTCCCTGACTCCTTCCCCTACTGTTACCCTTACTGTCACTGTTTCCTGTACTCATAAAACCAGCATATTCTATGAGCGTCAAAAACCTTAGATTTTATAGTCAAGCTTTCTGCTTGACATAACATTAAAACGATGTTACATTGCAAAAACGCCCAGAAAAAGTGTTGGTAGCACTTTCCCTGGACTTTCAACCAATGCCGACACACGGCACTAGGAGACAGAATTATGTTACTACAAGTGACGCAATTGACGATGCGGAACGAATATCCGATCGTAGTAGAGCGCCAATTCAATCCAAATTCCCAGGTCAGAGGGTTCGGGGAAACAGCAGCAGCAGCAACCCAAAAAATCTGGGATCAAAGACGGGATTTAGGATACTGGGACGCAAGAAAAGCTTACCCGCAGGGACAAGAAAATCACTCAGTACCACAAACTCAGTCTGCTCAGACTGAAGAAGCGCCGAAACGTGGTGTTGGCAGGCAATAGATTCATTTTTTTTACTCTATCGTGAGCTACTTGAAGGGCTCAAAGAAAGGGTACTAAAAGTAGCTCATGAGATACGAGAAAAAGTGTCGAAAGCCTTACACAGTCCAGTATCAAGATGAAGCAGGAAGAGCAAATTACTGGACTCGATCGCAAATAAAGCAAATTCTGGGAAGCGTCGGTCGTAAAAGTAGACGCAAACCAGTACCAATGTCGGAAGCGACATTTAAACGCCGACTGACACTTCTAGAAGAAGAATGCCCAGAATGCGATCGAGTGCTTCATTCCCGTAAATTTTCAGATTTTCAGAAACGATGTCTGGTTCAGGTCGAAGAAATTTTCGTTGCCTGCGATCGAGATATCGACAAAACACGCAAATACTTACAAAACGTAGGACTTAACATCAATGACTACACTATCTAGAGTTGAGCTGAAGTTTGAACTCGGACTAGGCAAAGTGTCCGACATTACCACAGTCCGCAAAGCGCTCGGTCATCGTAAATGGCAAAATGCTCAGGTCGAAGGAGTCGATATCGACGAAGTACGGGAATATTACCGTCTGATTCGTGAAGAAATGAAGAGTCCGACTGACGCATTACTCGACATTGCTTCCAAGCGCACCGGATACGCTGAGCACTGCGATGATATCAACGACAGTGAAATTAACCACTCTGAAAACCGAGACGGGCAGGAAGAAACCAGTCAGCTAGTGGTTGCAGTTCGAGGCGCAACATCTGAAGCAGCCCTGGCGATGACTGATGTGGGTGCTGCTGCTGCTGCTTCGGTTGTTGATGCCTTCTACATCTCCCTTGGAGAGAATGTAGTTGATCAGCTCAAATCTCGATCGACAAATACTCGCGCAAACTTCCGAGAAATTGTTGGCTCAGTCCAAAATGCTCCCCTCGATCTTCGTAACGGTAGCTTGCCAGGAAAAAAAACCCACCCGCCGAAACAGATCACTGGTGCTTGGGGTTAATTGAATCTTGCATAGAATTAGCTACAGCTTATAGCGAGCGGCTAATTCTAGAAGAGCAAGCTCGTTCAGCTAACCGAGAAAAGTTACTTATGGCTTTGGTTATTTATGCGAGTTTGCTCTCATCAGGTTCATCAGATTGCGATTCTTCTGACAAAGATTCAAAGAGAAAGACAATGATTCCTATAACCTCAGACGAAGTTTATGATTGGAATCCAAACCAAAAAGTTTACGTTTATAGTGCTGATAAAAAATGTTTGGAACTGTGCCGAGTAATTGACCTGGATTTGTCAGAGTTAGGCGATCGGACTCGACTTCTGGAACCAGTAGACGATAACCTGCAACTCTGCAAACCAAAAGAACGAGAAATACCTCCTAACTGCGTCGGAGGTAGGCATTGTCCCTATCCTGGAGTTTGTTACCGTTTCGAGACTGAACAACAAGATTATGAATGCACATTCCCATCGGACGACGACAATTATCTCACTGCTGATTGTTGGGAACCATAACCAAATCGAGTTAATACTCCTGACAACCGTAATTCTAATCAGTCTCCTGATTCTTCTACTCAATATCGTCAATGTGTGGCGAAATATTCAGCAAGGCAAGAAAGCTCAAAACATTCAATTCCGATACAAAAAGCTGAAGGATTATAAGGGGTGGAAATAACACCTGAAATACAAGCCATTCTCGATTTCCTGAAACGTTTTGGAAAAGGCAGTACAGCCGAAATTGCTTTCTGTACTCTAATCGAAGAATGGCGAGTAGAAATTGATGTTCAAGATATGTCTGATGAAGGTTGGGTAAGACTTTCAACCGATAGCAACGATAACACAGTTGCAACGATTGTTAACCACAGCAAGGATTATTAACCATGAATGACCTATTTTCGACAGATTCAACATCCACAACTAAGACGGAATCTGGCGCTCCCTGGATGAGTAGAGCTATCCCAGCATTGGTAGTTGGTTTCGGTGCATTCTGCTATCAAACCGGATATCAAGATGCCCTCAAACAAGCGAAACCGACGATCGTTCACGGCAATCAAACAGTTACTAACACCAAAGTTTATCAAATTTCCCCGTCAGTCGGTATTGGCAGCCACAATAACCGTCAAACAGTCGAGTAATTAGGAGCTAATTATCATGGCTAAAAGAGTCGGAACTATGACTTATGAGCAACTTCAGACCGAACGCGACGCGAACGAATTGCTCAAAACTAATCTGAAAGCTCAAATCGAACAGGTCATTGATTCACAAGTTTCTTTGCAGTTGCATCAAGAAGTTTTGCAACTATCTAAACGCAATGAAAAATTAGCAGCACAACAAGTTCTTTTGATGAGAGGGGGAAAACTCAAAAGACCGATCGAGATGTCGCTTGAGGAAATTGAAGCCGAACAAGAAAAGAATAAAGTTACGATCGCCAAATTTGAACAAGAGTTGACCTCCATTGATTTTGATACACGGTTTAATGCTAGCCAAGAACTACGGATTATTTATACACGAAGTAAAGCATTAAACAAACAACGAATCGCTCTTTTAACCCATTCAATCGCCCTTTTGAAACAAGAGTTAAATGCGAAACAAAAATCCTAAAGCCCGTCTAATACTTAAACCCCAAAAGCAACCTAAGCAGCCCAAAGCTAAGAGAAAGAGTGATTATGTCCCAGGGTTTAATTACATTTTTCAAGACGGTTATCTGTCCAAAGTTGGCTTGAGTGAGACACCCAAAACACGTCACTATTTCCTGTCACGAGACTACCAAGCTCCGTTAAAAATTAGGGCGATCGTGTTCACGATGAACATGAAACTGACAGAAAAAACGATGCACAAAATCTTTAAGGCTTGGAATGTTCACCGCTCTCCCGGATTAGATGGTAGGACAGAATGGTTTGAAGCCCCTCCTTACAGAGTTTTACTGATGCAAGTCACGCTATTTCTTCTCTGTTGGCTGGTTAACTTCGCTTACTTAGCTCTGGCTGTTTTAATTTTGATGCTCTTTTCCTCTCTGGTTTTTAGATAATGCTCGAACGTATCTTGAAATTCTTCCCAAATCTGTTGGCTTCTCAGCAGAAAGCTAGTCAGGTTTCCCGAAAACTGAGTAATAAAATCTTTCAAAATTGTAATCAGGATGTTCGACATCTACTGCCAGGTTGCTATTTCTATGTAGGGTTGCAAATTCAAATCAAGTTTTTCTCTACATATTCAGAATTTCTGAAAGAAGATATCGAATATTGGGATTGGATAATCTATGACGGTTTTGGGCAAGTAATTCTAAAGACTGG